>JAKPQU010000438.1 GCA_029555925.1 Bacillota bacterium | reverse complement strand
GTTAGTTTCATAACTATCCATAAATAATGACCTCGTAATGCGTAAAGCGTAATGCGTGATGCGCAGGGATTAAACCCGTCACGCGTCACGCGTTACGCGTCACGACGACTTAAATTCTAATAAGTTATGAAATACACTATACCATGAAATAAGGCTTCAATAAAGGTTTGTACAAAATTTATTACACAGTCAAAAAATTCGAAAGGGGTGTTATCATGTCTCTTGTTTTAACAGAAATAAAAGAAAACATAGGGTGTATTACCCTGAATAATCCCAGAAAAAGGAATGCTTTCAGCGAGGAGCTTCTCGGAGATATGCTTTCTGCCATAGCTGATTTCGAGCAGAAGAAGATCCCCGTAGTAGTTTTGAGAGCAGAAAAGAATGCAAAAGTCTGGTCTGCAGGTCATGATGTTACAGAACTTCCAAAGTCAAGACGGGACCCATTACCCTATTACAGTCCTCTGGAAAAGGCATTGAGGGTTGTCCAGTATTATCCCGGAGCAGTAATAGCCATGGTTCAGGGAGGTGTATGGGGAGGAGCCTGTGATCTGGTAATAACATGTGACATGATAATAGGCGATCCTACATGTACTTTTGCTATTACGCCGGTTAAACTGGGACTTCCTTATAATCCTACCGGTATTCTTCATTTCATTACAAGACTGGGTATCAATATAGCAAAAGAGATGTTCTTTACAGCCGATCCTGTTCCTGCCGAAAAGGCGGAAAAATGGGGTATTTTAAACCATCTTGTTCCAACAGAAGAACTGGAAAATTTCACTTTTAATATTGCCAGAACAATTGCCTCCAGGTCACCTCTGGCAATCGGGGTCATAAAGGAACAGTTCCGTATTCTCTGCGATGCCCATCCCATAACACCTGAAACCTTTGAACGTATGCAGGGATTAAGGCGAAAGGTTTATGACAGCCATGATTATACGGAAGGCATCAATGCTTTTCTTGAGAAGAGAACACCTGTGTTCAGGGGGGAGTAGTGAGTAGTGAGTAGTGAGCAGTGAACAGGTTTTATTAACTCACTATTCACTACTCACTATTTATACTTTTTTTACCCGGAGTAATGCTATAGAGTAGATCAGTTCACCGGATTACCTGTTACAACGTGATTATTGATCCAGTCAACCATGGTATGTAAAGAAGTGCCGGGCGTGAAAATCTCCGAAATTCCTGCTTTCTTCAAATTTTCAATGTCTTCCTGAGGGATGACTCCTCCGCCCATTACTTTAATATCTTCCGCATTTTTTTCTTTTAAAATCTCCAGAACTTTTTTAAATAACTTCATATGAGCCCCCGACAGGGAAGAAAGACCTATAAGATCTACATCTTCATCTATTGCGACCTGAACAATCTGTTCCGGGCTCTGTCTTATACCCGTATATATTACATTAAACCCTGCATCTCTCAAAGCACGGCATACAACTTTTGCTCCTCTGTCATGACCGTCAAGACCGGGTTTTGCAATTAATATTTTAATTTTTTTCATGATTTTTGAACCTCCTTAAAGCCGAAATTATCTAAAACATATCGAATGCGGGGTGATATTCGCCGAATACCTCACGGAAAACATCGCATATTTCTCCCAGAGTGGCATAGGATTTTACCGAATCCAGAATAAAAGGCATGAGATTTTCCTTACCTCTCGCTTTTTCTTCGAGTATTTTCAAAGATTCTCTGACCCGTGAATTGTTTCGTTCTTCTTTCAGTTCTTTCAGTTTTTTCAATTGAAACAGTTCTCCTTCATCCGATATGGCATGAGAGGGGAAAGGTTTTTCTTCTATTTCATAGGCATTGACTCCTACAATCACTCTTTCATGTTCTTCTATTTCACGCTGGAATTTATAGGCGCTGTTTCCTATCTCTCTGTTATAATAACCTGTTTCAATGGCTTTGACAGCTCCTCCGAGTTCATCTATTTTTTCTATATATTCTATGGCTTTCTTTTCTATGTCATCTGTAAGGCTTTCAAGATAATAGGAACCGCCCATGGGGTCGGCAGTATCTGCCACACCTGATTCATTTGCGATTAATTGCTGTGTGCGGAGGGCAATCATTACAGATTCCTCTGTCGGTAACTGAAGTGCTTCATCATAGGAATTCGTATGGAGTGACTGGGTGCCTCCCATTATTGCAGCCAGGGCCTGAAGTGTTACTCTTATTATATTATTATGAGGCTGCTGTGCCGTAAGGGTAGAGCCTCCTGTCTGGGTATGAAACCTTAACATTTGAGAAGAAGGTTTTTTTGCACTAAATCTTTCTTTCATGATTTTTGCCCACAGTCTTCTTGCTGCGCGGAATTTTGCTATTTCTTCGAAGAAATCATTGTGAACGGCAAAGAAAAAGGATAATCTTTTGGCAAAATCATCGACATTCAGTCCTGTCTTTATGGCTGCCTCCACATAGCTTATTGCATTTGCAACGGTAAAAGCCACTTCCTGGACTGCTGTCGAACCAGCTTCTCTCATGTGATAGCCGCTTATGGAGATTGTATTGAATTTAGGCAGTTTTTCCGAAGCATATTGAAATATGTCACATATTATTCTCATAGAGGGCAGTGGCGGGTAAATATAGGTGCCTCTTGCAACATATTCTTTCAATATATCATTCTGTATTGTTCCTGATATACATGACAGGGGAACATTCTGCTTTTCTGCCACTGCCATATACATGGCAAGCAGTATTGCTGCCGGTGCATTTATAGTCATAGATGTAGATACTTTATCTAAAGGGATTTTTTCGAAGAGTATTTCCATGTCTTTTAAACTGTCGATGGCAACACCTACTTTGCCGACTTCTCCAAGACATAAGGGGTGATCCGAATCATATCCTATCTGAGTCGGAAGATCAAAAGCCACAGAAAGCCCTGTTTGCCCCTGTTCTAAAAGGTATCTGTATCTCCTGTTGGATTCTTCTGCCGTGGCAAATCCTGCATACTGCCTCATTGTCCAGAATCTGCTCCTGTACATATTGGGATAAATACCCCTTGTAAAGGGATATTCGCCGGGAAATCCAAGGTCATTTAAATAGTCTGTTTCCGATGGTGTGTAGAGATGTTTTATTTCCGTATCAGATGAGTTTCTGAATTCTTTTTTTCTTTCCTCTGTCTTATGTGCTTTTTCTTCCCATGATTTAAATTTTTCCGAGAAATTATCTTCCATAAGATTATCACTCCTTTTGTTTATAGAGAGTGAAAAGTGAAAAGAATATTACATTATTTACTATTCACTACTCACCACTCACTACTTTATAAAATGATAGTTCAAATTTTACGCGAGAATATCCTTCTGAGGAGATGAATTTTTTCTATGGTAAATTTAATAAAAAGATCCGTAAGTGCATTGCCTGCCCGGTGCTCCGGAGAAAAAAATATCACGGCAGCACAGGTATATTTTATTGAATTATAATGTAAAGTGGTATGATGTAAGCTGTAAATGTCATATATGTTCCAGTTTAGATTTTTTTCGGAGGAGCACCGGACAGGCAATGCCAGGGTGATGACTCAATAAAAAAATACAGTGGTAAAACAGAATGTTCTACCACTGTATTTTTTATGAAATATTAAATTCTGCTACCCATTGTTAAAGCCATTATGGCCATAATGGTGTGCATGCGGTTTTCAGCTTCGTCAAATACTATGGACTGAGGACCATCTATGACTTCATTGGTAACTTCCATTCCTCTATCTGCAGGGAGACAGTGCATGTAGTATGCTTTTTTGGATGCATAGGACATCATCTTTTTGTCGCAGATCCATTTCTTGCATTTATCTACTTCTTTCTGGGCTTTCTTGTGATCATGCTCTATTCCTTCTTCAGGGAAAGCAAGCATGGACACAGGGCACCAGGCTTTAGGATAAACTACGTCTGCCCCTTCAAAGCCTTCTCTCATATCATTGGTCATATTGAATTTTGTGCCATTTTCTTCTGCCCATTTTTTACACTGTTCTATAACTTTCGGATCGAGTTCGAATCCTTTCGGATATGCAAAGGTTACATCCATTCCCATTTTTACGGGAGCAAGTATAAGGGACTGGGGTACTGCTCTCGGTTTATGAGGTGATGCTGAATATGCATAGGACATGGTGAATTTTACGCCTTTAAACTGGCCGAATTTTTCTTTTATAGTAACCAGGTCAGCAAGGGCCTGAGTGGGATGGAATTTATCACATTCCATGTTGATTAAAGGAATATCTGAATATTTTGCAAATTCTTTTATGACTCTGTTGGATTTTCCATATACCCATTTTACAGGATCTCCATAGGCTCTTATGGATATACCATGACCCATTCTGGACAATACATTGGCTACATCTGATACTCTTTCGGTGGAATAGGCTTCTTCTTCGCCTTCAAGAGCTGGAGTGTATATTTTACCAGGTTCCAGATTGTTTGCATGGCCTCCGAGGTGGGTCATACCTGTCTCAAAAGAGTTTCTTGTTCTGAGGGACTGATTGTAGAAAATCATAAAGAGTGTTTTATTTTTAAGGATATGACTCATATCCTCTCCCATAAGAAACCTCTTTTTAAGTTCAAGGGATACCTCTATTAGAGTCTCCCACTCTTCTTTTGTGTAGTCGAGTTCTGCATCGATGTAGTCTCGGCCTCTGAAACTGAATGTCTTCACGCTAAAGTCCTCCTAATTTTTAAATTATTTAAATTTTCGCCATCAGGAATTTTTTTATAATTCATATCAGATGGCTTGTTTTTTTATAAGCACTTCGAAAGATTCTAAATCAAAAAATTTTTAAAGTCAATATTTTCAACGGTAAAATTTTTTAGTGAATGTAATATATTTTGATTGCCTTACCTGCCAGGGTTCACGATATAATTTGAAATACTTCAAACAAAAAAGCAAAGATATCTGATTGTTCATTAATAACCTTCGATGTCGGTTTCCCCTGTCCGTGGCCTGCTTTCGTCTCTATCCTTATAAAGGCTTTTACTTTACCGTCAGATTTTTCCTGAAGGGTGGCCATGAATTTCTTTGCATGACTTGGAACGACTCTGTCATCCGTATCTGCCGTTACAATAAGTATGGGAGGATATTCCACTCCTTCTTTTATATTATGAAGTGGTGAATAGGCATAGATATATTTAAAGTCTTCCTGGTTTTCTTCAGGATTGCCATATTCTACAATCCATTTATGTCCCACTGTAAATTTATGATATCTGAGCATATCAGTAAGGGGAACACTGCATATAACTGCACCGAATAGATCAGGTCTCTGAAGCATACATGCAGAAACAAGGAGGCCTCCGTTACTTCCTCCTGAAATGCCGAGTTTTTTAGAATTTGTATATTTATTTTTTATTAAATATTCTGCTCCCGAGATGAAATCATCGAAAACATTCTGTTTTTTCTCTAACATGCCTGCTCTGTGCCATTCT
Organism: Bacillota bacterium; assembly: GCA_029555925.1. The sequence continues at coordinate 1,684 of JAKPQU010000438.1, read as the reverse complement.
TCTCCGTATTCTCCTCCTCCCCGGAGATTTACTATGGCAGATATGCCTCCATATTCCATCCATACAAGTCTTGTTACATTGAATCCAGGAGTAAGACTGATATTGAAGCCTCCGTAACCTCCCATCAGCACAGGATTGTTCCCGTCCATTACAAGATCTTTTTTATGAACCAGAAACATAGGAATGTTTGTACCGTCTTTTGATGTAAAAAAAACCTGTCTGGTTGTATATTTCGATGTGTCAAAATTGACTTTTGACGTAAGAAATTCCTTGCTCTGTCCTGTTTTGAAATCATAGTGATATATACAGGTAGGACGGAGAAATGACTGGAAAGGAAAGAACATTTCCGTATCATCTCTTCTTCCGGGAATGCCAGAAAAATCAATCATTACAGTGCCTATATCGGGTAGTTCTATGTCTCTATCAAAAGAGCCGTCATTATTAAAGATTTTCAGCTTATTACTGGCATCCTGAAGATAACAGATTACAAACTGGTTATTAATCATCGTGACAGATTCTATTGTATCTTTACTTTCAGGTATTATTACTTTCCAGTTTTTTCTTTCAGGATGATTTATGTCAATTGCAATGATACATCCTCTCGGTGCATTTAAATTACTGTGGAAATAGAACATATTCCCGATATTATCAAGGGGATGATATTTTGCATCGGGAGTGTCTATGAGTTTTATAAACGGCCCCTTACTGTCAAGTTCCCTGTAATAAAGGCGGTTTTTCTCTGTACATCCATGAGAAATATAGAGCAGAAGATATTTATTATCATCTGTAACGGCAGGAGAAAACCCCCATTCTTTTTCATCAGGTCTTTCGTAAATAAGAAGATCTTCTTCCTGGGAAGTGCCGAGTTTATGCCAGTAAACACGATTGTAGAAAAATTCATCTCCCGGCGGGACTGTTCCCGGTTGAGGATTTCTGCTGTAGAAAAAACCACTTTTATCAGGCATCCATGCTGCACCGCTGAAACGTGCCCATTTAAGGGTTTCCGGGTAATCTTCACATGTTTCTACATCTCTTATTTTTATTTCCTGCCAGTCACTTCCGCTTCTGGATATACTGTAAGCAAGGAGAGAGCCGTCTTCTGTGTAACACTGAAACCCCATAGATACAGTGCCGTCTTCACTCAATTTATTGGGATCCAGGAGAACGGAGGGAATACCGTCGAATCCTTCCTGTTTGTAAAGGACAGATTGATTCTGAAGCCCCTCATTTTTCGTATAGAAAAGGTATTTTCCTTTTTTCTTTGGCACAGAATATTTAGTGTAATTCCATAGTTCTTTAATTCTTTCTCGTATTTTTTCACGGACCGGTATTTTCTCTAAATATTCAAAGGTTACTTTATTCTGAGCATTTACCCATTCCACTGTTTCCGGTAATAGAGGATCTTCCATCCATCTGTAAGGGTCGGCTACTTTTGTGCCATGATAGTCATCTATAATATTATCTTTTCTTAACTGTTGCATGAACAATCTCTCCTTTATAGTTAGCTTCATAACAATTTATAATTATAGTGTATTTCATAACTTATTAGAATTTAAGTCGTCGTGACGCGTAACGCGTGACGCGTGACGGGTTTAATCCATGCTCATCACGCATTACGCTTTACGCATTACGAGGTCATTATTTATGGATAGTTATGAAACTAACTATAATATAACTTGAAGCT
>JAKPQU010000433.1 GCA_029555925.1 Bacillota bacterium | reverse complement strand
GAAATACGCCAGAAGAATTATATTTTTTTATTTTACTCGTTGTTACGATATATATATTTGAGTCTTTAACTGCAACACATTTTATAATTTCTTCAACTCCTTCCATATTAAACACCTCAATTGAATTTATAAAGTTTCCTGACGAATTATATATACCAACTAATGAAAAATCATTTAAATAAAAATTCGTTCCATCTGTTGTAATTTTCTCACTATTTTGTGCCTTATAATGATTTGGTGTTATACCGCCAATATAGTTACAATTAAAGTCATATTTCAATATTTTTGGCATATCTTCATACGGCAAAAACAACACATATAAATGATTACTATCATTACAAATATCTTTTATTTCCCCAGCACCATATTCGTTAGTCAGTTCTGTTTCTTCAACTTCACCGGTAGAAATATTTATTTTTGCGATTCCTCGTGAAGGTTCCCATGTGCTGTAAGCAGTATATAGATATGTTGAAGTTGAATTTATTGCAAGGCCGCGAGCCTTATAATATCTGCTCTGTAATACAATTTCCCGGTATTCAGATCCGTCCGGTTTTATCCTGAATGCAACGTACGCCAAATTACTGCTACAATATAAGTAAGTCTCATCTGCGCAGATGTTATAAATCGCATTCGACCCCGGCGAGATGTCCGTTCCAGGCGTGCCGTCAAGCGAGTAAACTTTTATTTTTTCATCGCCGGGACAGCATAGGTAGATAGTTCCTTCTTGGGCAGGCTCTTCACCATACTCATACAATTCTTCATCAGGTATTTTTATATTGCTTCTTGCTACAATCTTTGTTTGCTGTTTATCTCCTGTGGGAATTTGCAGAAACACCGAGTCTCCGACAGAGAATTTCTTCGAAGTATCCAAGGGCTGGATATTTACCATCCCGTTAGATAAGTCATATTTATCATTTGTATGAACCCGTATGATAGTGGCTTTATCAACCTGATATTTTTTTATAACTTCCTGCTTTGCCTGTATTTCCTGAAGGTTTAAAAGTTCAATTACTTCCTGAGTATTCATGACGGCCTCCTTGAACTTTTTACAAGGATTTCCATTGTTACGGAATTATATTCATTATTTAACTCCATACCTTCTATTTTGGTCTTCCTTGTTCCCAGGAAAGGAACCGTTATATTCATTGGCATGAGAGGTTTTAATTTAAAATTCGGAACAATCTTTGTCGGAATTTCAAGGTCTTTTCTTGAGTCTTCTATCGCCTTTTTCCCTATCTTATACGCATGCTCTCTGTCCGGGATAACATTATTTACAATCTTTATTTTTGATTTTATCTCTCTTCCATCTATTTTTTTATAATCCTTACTGACGCATTTTATATTAAACCCGTTTCTTAATATCTTCTGCTGTTCTATCCATTCCTCGGTAGTCATCGGCTTCATTTTCGCCTCGGTCTGTTCAATAACCTGAGGAGTAATAGACGCAATTCCTGCCGGCTCTTCAGGGGGAGGTTCCAGGATTACCTGACCGGTACCTGTATTACTCGCTTCCGGAGGAGGAGCAGTGTAAGTTTCCCAGGCAATCCTTATTTCTATTTCTCCTTCATGGTAGGTATAACTATCTACCGGCACACCGGTAAAGGTAGGATAATAAGTGCTCTTCTGCTGTGATTTTATCGTATAAGAATACCTTACTCCTTTACAGGTAACGGTGCCGTCAGACTCGGTTTTATCTCCCAGGGTTCCTACTTTCGAGCAGTAACTTTCAAGCCCTGAACCTCCTATTTTAGATACTCCGACAGTATCTTTTACGGCCTTCTGACCGAAATAAAAAGTTTCCTGTTTACTGGATATGTCTTTTTCCGGGTCTGTTTTAAATTTTAAAGGTATTTCAGGCATTGTTATCCTCCGGATTAAAATCTGATAAAGGGGACTTCCTGCAGTCCGTCATTCGGAACTATCGTAAAAGGCTCTTTTATTGTGCCGTCGGAATTGTAGGCACCTGCAATACTCAGCGCCATGCCGGTAACGGAACTTACCATAGTTACACGATGGCCCTCGTTCGTATTCAAAGGAAACGATACAGGAACCGAAACAGGTTCCTCCTCTACTGCCGGCTCCTGAGTGGATGTAAGTTGCAGGGTATAAAAGTTACCCAGGGTAATTTCTTTTATAACATTTATTGTATTGATTTTATTTACTCCCGTCCTGATCGGCTCAGGTGTCTCCCTCATTAAATAAGGAGTAAGGTGAAAAGAAGGTTCAGGCAGTTCTTCATCCAGAACGCAATCCTCAATGATAAGAGTAAATTTTTTATTTAATATGGCATATGCCTCTGCTTCTCTGTCAGTCTCCGGAATATGTCCCATGACAGGCATTATAAGGAAATCCGCAGGTATGGCATCCAGAATGTTTCTCTTTAAGATTGTAATGACATCGGAATCTTGAGTCTGAATTTCAGTATATACAGGAAAGTCCTGGAAGTTCATCTCCACATCGATATACTCTTTCGGGAAACCTTCATCCTGAGCATCTATAACCTTCTTTAAAAGCCCTTTATCTCCGTTTATTATTTCTTTTGCACTCATGGGGTTTCTTAATACTACCGGAATCTGGTCATTTTCAATTCCAGCAGTTAAAATTACCATACGGGTCTCGCTATCTAGACTGAACCCGGAAGAAAGCTGTTCGTAATTTTTCAGCAGCTCACTGTTTTTACTCCTGTCATAATAGAAATTGGTAATGGTCTGAGACATATAATGAGTAGAGTCTACTCTTAAAAGGGCTTCTTCCATGCAGTAAGATGGACACTCCGGGTCTCTGTAGAGATATTCCGATATATCACAATTCAATTCAAGGGTTAAAATTTCAGTTCCCGTAACTCGTGCTATTACCAGGCGCGGGTATAATACGCATTCTCCGACATCTCCGCAGATTGACATGTGTTCAAGGGCGATAAATTTCCTGGTATTTCTCTCAGGAGACCAGATTTCTTCAGTGATTAAATTTCCGAAATCAGAATGGTAAGGGTCTGTGTATTTACCGTCAAAATTCTTTAACCGTATAGTGCCTCTTACAGGTGAGTTTGCATACCATCTGAAACCTTTTACACTCAGTAAATCTTCATGGGGTATAACATATGCTTTCCCGATATCGGGGCACAGCAGATAGGCATTACTTCCGAAGCTTGATGCAAGCTCTTCGGAAGTGACCTGCACTTCTTTCCTGAAAGAAGGGAAATAATTTCCCCTTACAAAATTGCATTTACCCTGAATATAAGGGAATTCTTCCGATATGGATTTTCGGAAATTTACACTTCCTTCCATATGGCCACATTCAGATTGGTCTGTAAAATTACAGAATCCCTGAGTAACCTTAAAAGTTGGCTCATCTGTAAAGTTACAAAAACCCTGTATACCGATATAGCTTTCTATTAAATCCACGCTTAACCACCATGATAATAAAAATTAAAACACTGAGTATTTTTATTCATTTCCACATCTACGGGAGGAGCTATTTTTATATAATGCTCCTGCGTTGCCAGCGAGCTTAAGCTGCTACTTAAAAACATGTCTGAATTTTGATATATTCCGGGATTGCCTCCGTCAGGAAGAGCGTAATGTAAATACTTTAAAGTCTCACTTATAATCACTCTTGAAGTCATAGAAGTAGTAATACTGGCATAAAACCTTAAATCCATTCCGGGAATTATATAATAATGAGGAGTCGCGCCGTCAGGAAGTATAATTAATTCCGTCCCTCCGTTTACCTGACATCTGTTGCTTGCAGTATAAGTTATTACATACTCACCGCCCTGAGGGTTTTTATATTGATACTCAGAAACCAGGTCTTCGCCGCTTCCTCTGGGGTCAGCATTAAAAACCACGCGTCCCATGTTACAGTAAGCAAACACCTGTGAGCTTATAGGCGTGTATTCAGGCACGGAAGATTTTATATAAAAAGAAGGGGATCCGAATATAAAATGTTTCGGAAAATCAAATACTCCGTATGGGCATACGGTTGAAGCTACAGCAGTTGTAGTTACGCCTGTGCACCCTATTTTTACCCAGTACATAGTCTTACCTGATACAGCGCATTTCTTCCAGAGAGACTGGTCTACGCTGCCCAGGAAGATAATGCCGTTTTGAGTAAACCCGTTAGTTCCGTCCGTATAATCTACAGGTAAGTCATCCCATGAGGAACCGCCCCAGATTTTAAAATATAAACCTGCATATTCTCCGGCTGTTCCAAGAACAAACTTTATCGCTCTGTAAATCTCATTAAAACCTATATAAATATTATGAGAAGAGTCACTCATCATGGTAACGTCGCCCGTAAGGCATTCTATATAATTACTTCCGTTAAACCTGTAAAGCCCTTCCCTGTCGGTTCTTTCAGTCAATACGGCATCGGAGCTTTCCTTCGCTACAGAAGCGACCTGGAAGTTTTTGTTAACGTCCCTTCTTATGATAAAGGCAGATTTGAGAGCATAGCCTCCTTCATTTATAACCATTCCGTTTTTTAGTCCGGGCCAGAACCTTGCATATATATTGTTTACAGAAACAGATTTATTGTTTTTTACGCCAAATTTCTTTTCTTTATAGTCTCCCGGGTTTATATCTCCAAAGACATATCCTGATAATTCTGTTGTCAGGTCTGAATCTGTAAGAGCTAAATAATTATTTCCCATAATTTACTCCTTTAACATACCGTTAATTTAAAAGTACATCTTACCAGTTTCATAACGCCCGGCTCATCAGTTACGCCTCTTATCAGACTTGCCGCTGGCTTTTCCCTCATACTTACCGTATATAAAACGCTATTAAAAGCGTCATAAAACTTCAATTTACCTGTTTTAAACAGATTAAGTATTGATAGATAGGTGGTTTTCTTCATAACACATGTAACGGATATTTCTGCTGCGGAATCATTTGCTCCCCCATCTACTATGGTGGTAATAGGAGCAACCAGACTATTACCACTAAAACCCCAGCAAGAAGTGCATTCAAGGGTATGTTTTACAATCTCCGGCGCAGGAGGGATATCTTCCGGAGTATAATCCAGATATACCCTTACAGTTCCCGTTAAATTTTCAAAATAAAAATCAGAATGTGCCATTATGTTATAAATCCTTTAAATCCGGCGAATTTTAAAGCAGCCTGAGATATACCGAGACCTGCTCGTTTCAGTTCGGGTGTGGTTTCTACCTGGTTGCCGTTAATATAAATATTCGGCGCTATTACAGTGCTCTTCTGGCTGCTGTTATTGGTAACATTATGAACAGGTGAAGACATATTTACAGTGTCAGACTTTCCCGCCATAGAGACCTTATCTTTAATGCGTTCTACCATACCTGCAGTATAAAAATAGGCGAGATCTTCTTCTGAACGGTTGACTATTGCATCTGCTTTCTTCTGTCCCAGGGAAAAGGCCATTTTATCATTTACGGGATTATCAAATCCTCCGCTTGAACCGCTGTAACCGAAATATCCACCTGTTGCTGCAGATGCACCCGTAGCTGAACCAAAGAAACCGTATTTACTTAAAACCTGCATAACTTCCTGAGGCAGGGAATTTATATATCCGTTTTCTATCATAGACTTACCGTAATAATAAAGAACACCTTCCTGCTTACGTTTATCACCTGAATATTGTTTATAATAATCCTGCATCTGCGTGCCGGCTTTAGCCGGGTCAAACTGACTTTTAGAACCATACTGAGTGCTTTTTTCGTGCGACGTATATCCGTATATTAACGTTGTATCCACTTTGTTACCCAGGTCGGAAGAAGAACCGGAAAATCCAGAACCTGAAAGCCCGTACATTTTATCTTTAGCCGCTTCTGCTTCCCCTGCCATCTCCGAAGGTGATGGATTTTCCCACTGTCCGAGACCTCCGGGAGAAGAAGAGAAACCTCCCAGACCTGAAGGGGTTGTCCCTCCTTCGGAAGCAGAAAGATTTCCTATAGTCTGCATTTTATCTGCAAGCTGAGAAGCTTTACTTGCTGCCTGGCTCAGGCTGTTACTGAAGCTCTGGGCGGCTGATGTGGCCTTACCTATACCGGAGGTTACATTATCCATAGAAGATGTTATTTCATTTACAGAAGAAGCAGCCTCGGATGTATTCCGAAATAACTTTTCAGCCTCTTTATTTACCTCAATATATCTATTACCTGTAGTTAAAAGTTTTTTTTCATAATCATCCAGGGAATTAATACCTTTCGTTCTTACTTTATCCATTATAGGCTCTATTTCATTATTCCAGGCATCCGAATATGCTTTTTTATACGCTGCCGCTTCTTTATCGGCTGCCTCACGTGTTTTTTCTCCACGCTTTACCAATATGTCATTATAAGCCTCAAGGGTTTGCAGGTTGCTTTCGTACAGTTGAGTAGATTTATCAAGCATTGCAGAATATTGCTCGCTCTGCAGTTTTAAATTTGTTAACTGCTCTTTATAAATCCTATTTCTTTCTTTTTCTTTTTCATCTAACTCTATTAAATATTTACCAGCCTCAGCCCGCTTTCTAAAGCTTTCTTCTTCCTGCCTTGCTTTTTCTTTTGCCTTTTCCGCATCGTCTTTACGATATTTTTCAAGATCTGCGTAATATTTCTGCCAGGCTTCCTTAAGAGCATCTGCATTTTTTTTATCTGCCTCGGCTTTATTTTTGTTAGATTGCTCTATTTTTTTATTTATTTCATCTTTAGCATCAGCTATTTCTTTATCTATCTGAAGAACCTGCATTTCAGTAAGCTCGTAAGAACTTTTAAAAAATTCCAGGTTTGCTATCTGCTGCTCAAGATTTTGCCTCTGGGTCTCAGTGAGAAGGTTTTGCCTTCTTATCTCTTCATTTACCTCACTATCAGTGAGCCTGCCTCCGGGAGTTTTAGCCCCTGCAGCATCGGATTTATTTTTATAGGCATCGGCTGCATCATTGGCCGCGTCTTTTTCTTCCCTTAATTTGCCAATAGACAACCCAAGCGCTTCCACTATGGCCTTCTGAGCATCTATTTTTTCTTGATAATCATAATAGGAAGGGTCTTCAGGGGTAAGACCTTCTGCTTCTTTCTGTAATCTTAAAAGTTCCGATCGAGCTTTAGCTCTTTCTTCCTGCAATTTCATTTCTTCTGCTGTTAGAGCCGCGACTACAGCTTTAAGTTTATCCAGTCCATTTTCCTGAGCAGCTATATTATCAAGTCCCTCTTTTTGAGCCATATTAAAAGCGGTCTGAGCAGAAGTTATTTGAGGATAAAACTTATGCAATTCATACATTGCCTTCGCCTGATTGGAAAATACTGTATTCGCATCCTGGTTTTTAAGATCCTCTATTAATAACTTATAATCCTGCGTCCAGGTAAAAAGCTTTGCACCGGCTATTAATACAGTACCAATAGCAACAGGAAGTGTTACTATTGCCGAAGCTACGGCAGTAAAAGCAGGAATAACTATACCTGTAAAAAGTGTGCTTATGCCAGTCCAGAGAGCGGAAGCCATTGCAAGAACAGTATTTAAACCGCCCAGGGCGGAAACTACTCCTATAATACTATTCGCGACAGAAGCGCCTACGGCAACTATTCCAGCCATAGTAGTGCCAATAAGAGCAAGTCCTGTTACTACTACACCTGCTACAGTGGCAACAGTTTTAATTTCAGGAGAAAAAGATTTTGCCCATTTAGTAAGTTCGGTAAGCTCCCCCACTACCTCTTTAGCCACAGGGAGCAACTCATTACCAAGTTCAGTCTTTAATTCATTAAAAGCTGCCCTTAAGTTACTTATCTGAGTCTGATAGTTTTCTGCCGCTCGCTCCATGCCGCCTTTAAAATTACTCTCTATTATACTGGTAAGACCTTCAACTATAAGTTTCATTTCTTCAGCTTTATTCTTTGCCTGTGAAAGTCTTCCATTTACGGCATCATCTATCATCTGTCTTGAAATATCAAATTCTTTTAGCCTCTCAAGTTCTCCCATACGGGCATCGCCAAAGGCTTCAACCGCCTGAGATAAAGATTTGTTTTTAGCGGCAGCCATATCTCCCATCTGCCTGAGTTTTTCTTTTACTTCATCTACAGTAAGGCCATAGCCTTTTAACTTTATACCCATCTGAAGGATTTCATCTGTTTCAAAAGGCGTTTTTAAAGCAAATCCCTTAAGGTCTTCTATAAAGGATTTTGCTGCTTCCCTGGCCTGCTCTATATTACCTTTAAAGTCTTTAGCAAAGACCGTTGTCATGGCAGTGCCCATCATTTCAGATTTAGCTGCAGCATCTATAAAACTCTGCCCCAGACTGCCAAGATAATTCGTAACAGAACCTAAAGCCTGCTGGACATTCCTTGAAGAAGTTTCAAGGAAAAACAATCCTTCCTGATACTTTCTAAAAAATTCTTCAGTTTCATGCTTTGCTTTTTTAGTGTTCTCTTCAAACTCTTTTAAAGCCCTTTCGGCTATCTTTTTTTCTCCTATAGCCTGAACTGCAGCAAGCCTATCTTTTACAAGCTTTAAATGTTCTTCAGTCTCTTTTGTATCAACACCGAGTTTTATCTTTTTTTCAAGTGTTTTTTCAAGAGCCTGTTTCTTTTTTTCCAGTCTTTCGAGTTCTCTTTGAACATCAATTAAGGATTTTGAGGCATCATTAATAGCCTTTATCCTCAACATTAATTCCATCTCTTTACTCATACTTTCCCACCTCCTTTCATTGCATACTTTTCTTTCATTTCCTGAAAGAAAGAGTCGCCTTCTATTCCTTCTATTGAAGGAGTATAATCGTCTTTTTCACTGTCTTTACATATCCATTCGTTTAATTTCCCGAGAGCATGACACCATTCAATTATCTGACAACGGGAGTATTTATCTTCTATTTCCTTCGGGTCTTTACCCCATTCCCTTCCGAGTAAAAGAGTAAGGAAACAAAAAGGTATGTCCTGAGCTTTTGCATTATCTTCTATAGGAACATGTTTGTTTACTTCTTCTATCGCCTTAAAGATAAGTATTTTATCTTCCTCTGTAAGTAGATGCTCTTTCCCTCTTAATTCAGTACATGTAAAAGGGATTTGAGACATCTCGGGAAGGCTTTTAAATATCAGTCCCCTGGTATAAGTAAACTCAATTACTCTGACTTTACCCTGGGAAGTTGAAATTTCTTTGCATCGAAGAAATCGCCCTGGCTCAAACATCTCAAACCCCTCTATATTAAGTTGTTACCATGCCGTCTATTTTTGTATATCCGAGAGGATAAGCTGCGTCTGCCTCATTCTCACTCATTACAGCCTCCATTGTCACATTGAAAGCCCAGAGGGCATTTTCTTTAACATCGATACTTCCGACTGTAACTTCTGCCACAGGCATAAAATGAACAATTTCCTTTTTGGTATTCGCGTCCGTAACGGTAAGCTCCAACTTATACTGATCAGGAAACAGGAGTTTCGGATCGAGTTTTAATTCTGTGCCGGCAGGAGGAACAGACTTATATTTAATCCTTACCCATTCTCCTTCTTCTATACCGACGTAACCGGATATGCCCACATCGGGAAGAGCTATAATTTCACCGAGAGCGGCATCCAGATCATAATCCACATCTCTTATGAGAAGAGTTCCTACTTCGTCGGTTTCACCGGTCACTTTAGTTACGACAGGCTCTTCTCCGCCTGAATCTACAACATTCTCCCAGTCGAGTCTTATAGAAGGAAGTTCAGAGGAACGTCTCTTTTCAAACTGGAGGAGCTGCCGATCTAAGAGGGCTGTCTTAAAATAAACATCATACTCTTCTTCTCCATCCCAGATCTTCATTACATTATTCTTTGCGCCCATCATAAGAAGGTAGTTTTCAGGTGTAATCTGAAGGGCCTGAAATGTTACTTTATAGAAAGCTTTGGTTATAATTTCACCCACCTGTTCTGCCGGGGTATCATCTTCATGGACATAGGTTTCAGTTCCTTTTTCCACATCATACTTACCTCCGGTAAAACCGATATCTATATCATTTACCTTTAAAGGCCCTGCGCCTATATGGGTTAATGTTTTATCTTTTGTCGTTTTGTATGGCCTCACTGCTGTTTCTGCCACTTTCACGCCTCCTTCACGAATGGTATAATTATATAGACCTGATTAAAAAGGGATTGAAACTAAGTTTCCCAGAAATATCTGCCGTATTTACAGCCCGGCCTCTGAGGATGAGAATAAACGCCCAGGTCAAGAGGAACACCGGAGAACTTATTTTCATAAGTAACTTTTGCGAGTTTTCCTTTTGCTTTAAACAGAGTAAGCTTCTGATATTTGCCGGTCTGGGGGCTTACTGCCTTAAAATCAAAGTCGTGATACTTCGTCACAAAGCTTTTAGGCTTCATGTCAATCCTAAAACTGGCAGTTTCACTGTATTCATAAAGCACTTTTAAAGCCTGAGTATCCGTAATGGAACCGGTTTTTTTCTGGAAGATTTCTCCTCTTACGTGGTCTATATAAAAATCGTCTTTATCATACTCTGTTGTATAACCTGAGTTATAAACCCTCACTTTATTTGCTGTAAGGTAAGTTCCGGTAAGCTTTACGGCGTTACGAGAACCATTATTCCAGGGAGCCATAGTTACTGACTCGCCGGGATAGGCTCTACAGGTTAGGGTTAAATCACCGTCAGTCACGGTAGCGCCGGGGGTTGTAGGGTAAGTAGGAGGAGTGCTTCCTGATTGATACGGAGAACTTCCCCTGTTTGTTACTTCATATAAATAACCATTCAGCACGGCAGGTTCAAGGAAAGTATTGAGAGCGTATGTAGTATCATTTGCTCTTGTGACACAATCCTTCCAGTATGTTCCTTTTGTGTCACCTGCTACTCTTGTCATGGTCTCGCTACCTATACCCATTACAAGCAACCAGTTATCGTGGCGATAAAGTTCAAGAAGTGTAACGCCTGCAGTCGCGCTGATTTTCATAAGAGCGCTTATCAGTAATACCTGAGGGAGATCTACTTCAATCCTTTCTTTTTCGAATTTAAAAGAAAAAGTGAAGTTTTTTACATGCCCCAGGGTAGCCTGGTCGGCATACCCTTCTGCAGCACCCATCATCACCTTGTTAAAATCTTTCATTTATTTCACATCCTTTTATTCATCGGATTCTTGAGTAAGTAATTTAACGGCAAGTAACATTGCGTAAGTCCATACTCCATCTTCCTCCGAGACAAATCTTATCTGTTTTATATACATCTTTTTGCATCTCAAAGAGTCTATTGGATGATAACCCATAAGAGAGTTTTTTATTCTGTCTATATAGCTATAAATCCCCTGATAATCCCTTAAACCCCTTACGGATATAACACACCGGAATAATTCTTCTTCTTCCTGAACGATAAAACTTTCAAGTTCTTCTCCCAGCATAGGTTTACCGAAGTCCGAACCGAAATAATTTATTAAAATAGCCCCTTTAGGATGATTAAGTCTATAAGTTTCAGGCTTATCCGGATAACCTTCCACCTTAAGGTCTGTTATGTCAGTGTTAAGTTTTTCTATAATGGAATTTTCGATTTCTTTAATGGTCATTTGAACACCCTTTAAACACCCTTTAAACGCCCTTTAAAACATATTTAAACGGGCTTTAGTATAAATTTTATCACGGGTGGTTTTATTAACCCTTATTCCGGCGCCTCCTGTTTCGGAATTACTTGGCCCCTCCACAGGTATATCCAGAAGAAAATTACCATCTTTTATATCTTTCAATCTTGCAATACGTAATTTATAAGAGTTAACTATCTCCTCTGTGATTTTATCCGGGACCCTCTTATAGAGATAATAAAGCGCTATATCTACCGCAATGTCTTTAACATCTTCCGGGATAGTATCCAGGGGAAGAATGTATCTTCCCCTGAGATATCCGTTTATTTCCCTCTCAGCCTTTCCGATTGCTTCATCAATATTGTCTTGATTAACCGAAGGCGAGGGATCGTTATTACTGAGATCTATAATAGTCTGCTCATTGAGAGCGGCGATTAAATCATCTAAATCACAGTAAGACATTATCTTAAGATTACCCTCACGAACTGACCTGAACCGGTAGAAGCATCAAGAGCATATCCGTTAACTGCCTGGGGAAGAACTCCTCCAGACAGGGAATTAGCCACAGATGCGCTCACGGTATTCATTGCTGTTCCGGTTGCGGTAGCCGAAGCGCTTATTGTAAGCGCTGGCTGTGCGCCAGTAGAGGTAACATTGGTTTCTCCTGCCGGTATAGAAACGTTGACAGTCGGCGTCACGTCTATATCCAGAGCAGTTTCCACTCCTACGGTGGGAGTGCTTGCTACGGCAAAATTTGTTGCCTTTACAGCTCTACCCTGAGAATCAGAAGTGATTGCATCTCCTGCGGCAAAAACTCCGCCTGACTCTACTATTACAGGACCGTATGTTGCAGCGGGAATCTGTTCTCCAGAGTCACAGGCTCTTAGAGAAACACCTAAAGCCTTTACGCCTGCACCACAAAGATTACCGCCAAAGCCTATAAATCTGCTCTGAGGAATTACTGCGGCTGCAAGTATAGAAAACACCGTATCCTGGCAATATAAACATGTTTTTATCATATTCTTTCACCTTTCTTCATTAATCCTTATTCTTCTTCCTCTTTCACTGCGGCACGGGTATCACTGATAAGATAACCTGCATCGGCGCCTACAATCATAGGTTCAAAAATATCTCTCTGTTGAATTACCCTGATAATCCCGTTTGGCTCTACGTAGCGATACACAATCGGATAACCTTTCTTTCTGAATGTATATCCCCAGGAAGGTTCTTTCCTGTTTTTTCCAGAACCGATATAACCCAGGAAACAGATGTCATTCCAGAGATCTGCCATTTCTCCATTTTCTGCTTTATAAATAGCTTCACCTACAACTATCTCTTCGAGTCCGGGGAATATCTCTTTAAGGATATCCACAGTGACGATACCCTTCATTACATACTGAATTTTAGCCAGTATTTTCGGATGTTCACAGAGGTCTTCAAAAGCGTCTGGGCCGAGTAACATCTTATTTGGTTTTCTCCCTATCTGTTTTCGCATATCATTCATTGCAGTTTTTATATGATCTACAGGATCGGAAGTCAACTTGCTTGACCACTGGTCACTACCTTCGAGAGTCCTCTTGTTTGTAGAAGCATAGTTATTGGTATCTTGCACAAGATCTGATATTTTCTTTTCAAGCCTCAACATGAAAGCTTCCGACACTCGCTCTACTCCGATTTGCTCTTCATCGAATATACTTTCGTCAATTTCTTCCTCGTCCAGAGGATATTCAAGTGCATGGCTTGTAAGTTTTATATCTATAGGTGTTCTGCCGTCAGGCATCATTCTTTTAGGATTACCTGCTATCGCTCTTTCTGTCTCGTAAATCTCAAAGGATTCTTTCCCGAATTGAACTGTTTTATTTGATTTTTTGGGAGCAGTTACAAATGGACATACTGAAGTTCCAACAAAGGAACCGTTAGAATATCCTCTTGCAAGTTCGGCTAAT
>JAKPQU010000404.1 GCA_029555925.1 Bacillota bacterium | reverse complement strand
AATCTGCCTTCCTTGTATTTTGGATTGATGTCTTTTACTGCCTCTTCCAGGTAGCTTATTGCTTCATGCTTTCTGCCAGGTATATTGAGAAGGCATTGCCCTATGCGATATTTATAATTACTATTTCTGGGGTTAACTTTCAGTAAGAGCTGATACAGAGGTAATGCATCTTTGTATTCTTCGTAAAGAATAAAAGTTTCTCCCCAGTAAAAGTTGTCTTTTAATTCTCCTTTAATCTGGGCAGACAGGTTCAGTATTGAACCCATCAGCAAAAACAACAGGAAAACACGTTTCATGCAAAAAATATTTTATTAAAATTAATAGACAATACCGGCCGATTCCAGTTCTTTTACTTAAATTATTCAAATTTATACATATTTCATTACAAAATATTCCTGCTCCTAAATTTAGTATTAAATAAAATTGATTTTTCAACAGTTATCGGATTAATTTCAATTTTTTTCAACTTTTTGTTTCATAATTTTCATTAAACACCATCTTTAGCAATTATTGTTTTGCTACCCATGATCACATTTTCACCTTCCGGTACCAGTCTAATTATTATTTTAAATGCGGCCATTTTTTCAATAAGGGAAATAAGCTGAGAAGGAAGGATATCTCTCAGTGAAAAAAATATTACTTTGATCCGGTTGGTGTTTAATATTTCCTGTAGTTGATCAATATTTCCAACTGTTTCATCTCCCGGATCATTTTTTAACAGAGAAACCCGTCCTTTGATTTTAACCATGTTATCTGTTTCTTTAACCAGATCACATATTCTGAAATAGCTCTCCCTGCTGCCTGCAACCACTGCGTTTTTTACAGTAGAAAACGGATTCTTCAGATCTTTGAAACCTGCCAATGCCAGAATTATTCTAAATAGCGGAACGGTTATCAAGACAGCAAAACATCCCATTAGCATATTTACGGCTGTATACCTAGTTTTCCAATGGATAATGGCATACAAGGCCAGGATAATAATACATCCCGGGATAAGTCCCTTTATAACTTGTATAGTATATGCAGGTTTTCTGTAACCTCCTGCCAGGAAAATCGATATAAGTCCTGGAAGGATAAACAGAGCCAGCAAACCTGCAGTGGGAAGTGGTGAAAAATCGGAATTTAATCCGTGCACCTGCGTTCCCCAAATGTAAGCTGATGCCAGTACACCTGCAGATATAGCTACAATATCCGAAAATAAAGGCATAAGGATAACGAAAACTTTATTAAGAAGTGAAAGTGCTGCTCTGCTGTATATTGCCGGTTTTATAAGAAAGTGAAACAGTATTACATCCTTTTTCCTAAAATGCTTTCCGGCAAAAACCAGCATTGCCTTATAAAAGTATATGGTGCTGTTTACAGGCATCTTACGGGCACTTTCTCCTTTGAAATGAATTATTTTTTCTTCAGGAAAATAATAAATTTTATATCCTTCTTTCAGTATTCGATATGACAGATCAATATCTTCACCGTACATGAAAAAATTCTCATC
>JAKPQU010000390.1:0-40000 GCA_029555925.1 Bacillota bacterium | reverse complement strand
TATATATGGACCTGTTATCAATGCCATATTGAGTATGTGTGAAGGGGGACTGTTGAAATTAAAATTAAGCAGTTCCCTTGATACGGAAGAAAGAGATTATATATATACAATAGAAAAAGGCTTCGCTTCCATTACATCTGTTTCTGCCATGGCAGGCGCCATAATTACAGGTGCTAAAGATGAAGAAACAGACATGATGAGAAATTACGGCAGAGATACAGGCATAGCTTTTCAGTTGTCACAGGATCTTTTTGATGTGAATCATCTCGGAACAGATATTTATGATTTCACCCTGTCTCTTCCTTTAATATATACTTACAAAATAGCCGGTAAGGAAGATAAAGAAATTTTATCTGATGTTTATTCATCATGTGCTCTTACAAGTGCAGAACATATAAAATCAATTATTTACAGGTATAATGGCCATGAGTATACATCTATGAAGATGGCAAATTATGTTAATTCTGCCAGAAATTATATACTTCCTCTCAGAACATCTGATGAAAAAGAGATGTTATGTAATCTGGTACATAACATAAGAGAGAACCTCTGACTTATGAAAGACTACAGGGAAGAGTATTATGATTATTTTTATCCCCGCTCGGCAGAACTAAAAAAAATCCTCTGCAGTGAAATAGAAACCAATGGCAGGATAACCTTTGCGAGATTCATGGACATAGTCCTCTATTATCCGGCCCTGGGATATTATACAAGTCGTGACATGTCCCTTTACAATGATTATTTGACATCACCGAAAATTCATAGAGCTTTCGGAGAGCTTATAGCAGAGAAGTTACTGTTTATGTGGGACCATATGGGAAAACCGGAAGATTTTTTTATAGTAGAAACGGGGCCCGGAGACGGTACTTTATGTCGTCAGATATTGAACTGTGCACTGGTACATCCTGATTTTTATGACTCCATCCATTATGTTATTTTAAATCTTAATTATATAGAATTGAATGATAATAAAATTTCTCAGTGTATATATAAAGATTTTTTCTTACCTCTGAAACAGGTAAAAGGATGTTTTATATCCAATGAACTTTTTGATGCTTTTCCTGTTCATGTAATTACCTGTAGAGGGGATAGAGCGGAAGAAGTTTTTGTTACCGTTAAAGACGGAGAATTTATAGAAGCATATGGTAGTCCGTCAATAGAAATTACTCCATATATAAAGAATCTTCCTCCATGTAGCAGGATAGAGATAAATCCGGCTTCTGTCACCTGGATAAGAAAAGCAGCGGAATCTCTTGCCGAAGGCTATATATTAACAATAGATTATGGATATAATGAAGAAGATATTCCTGATAAAAAAGATGGCACTCTCATGTGTTTTTATAAACATACATTCAATAGAAAACCATTTGTCAGACCCGGATATCAGGATATAACATGTCATGTGAATTTTTCTCCTTTGATAAGAGGTGGGGAAGAGTCAGGACTGACAGTAGAAGAATATACCACTCAGAGAGATTTTCTCCTCTCTCTCGGCATAGAAAAAAGAATAAAAGCCCTTGATAAAACCACTATGAATTTACTGGACTATAACAGTGAGTTAAATGGCCTCAACAGGCTAATAGACGAAAGAGGGCTTGGAAATATTAAGGTACTTATACAGAAGAAGACGTACCGCTACAGGTAAATTTATATGAGAATCGTGACGCGTAACGCGTAACGCGTCACGGGGGGAACAAATTTTCATTTTTCGTTGTGACCGTATCGGTCATGGCTGTTAGTAACCATTTATCAGCTTCTGCCTGACAGGCTCTTACGAAGGAAAATAATTTGCCTTATTTATAGTTAGTTTCATAACTATCCATACATAATGACCTCGTAATGCGTAAAGCGTAATGCGTGATGCGAAGGGATTAAACCCGTCACGCGTCACGACGACTTAAATTCTAATAAGTTATGAAATACACTATAATTTGTTTTACAGACAATAAATTAGCCCTTATTTAATTTCCTATTCTATTCACTACTCACTTCTTGTCTCTTATTTCTGTAAGCAGTTCTATTATTTTATCATTCTGTTTTATAATCAGATTATTCTGTTTTTGAAGCAGTTCCATAGCTTCCATGGTATAGTAAGAAGCAACTGCCTGCTGCTGATCTGCCGTTTCTGCTTTTTTTATATTTTGCTGTACCTTTTTTATGAGTTGATTATATTCTTCTTCCAGTTTCTGCGCATCTGTACTGTAAGTAACAGGAGTTGACTGTACTGTAACTGTTTTTTCCACCTGCACAGATAATGGAACAGGCGGTTTATTACTGCTATACAGGCAACCGGATATAAAGACAGACATGAGGAGTAGCAATGAAATTACGTTTTTCTTCATATAA
This sequence comes from Bacillota bacterium, assembly GCA_029555925.1. The sequence continues at coordinate 37,654 of JAKPQU010000390.1, read as the reverse complement.
AATTCCCCCTTTAAATTTTATAAAAAATTTTGCCCCACCATGCAATATATTTAATATATATTTTGTAAGCGGCAGCTATGCTTGCATAGTCTTCCGAATATGGCACTGTTTTAAAAAGGTCTTTTTCATTATAGATGGCAGTTGTTTTTTTATAGACACATTTTCCGGGAAGATCATTATCTGATATTGAAAAATTTCCATAGATTCTGCATGAATAAGGTCTGACAGAATAGATAAAGCAATGTTTTTTATCTCTGTCATAAAAAGGGCATAATATATTATGAGCAGATTTATCATATAAATTTTGCCTGTCATTCAGAAATTTTTCATAATCCTCCATAAGAGTAAGAGGTAGATTTTGCTCCTGCAGGTATTTTTTTATATATGCCTGTTCTACTGAACTGACTGTCTGTCTGGCTGCAGCAGTACAGCATTTATAACAGTCCCTGCAGATATTTTCTTCACCGGTCAGTTTACTATCCAGTTTTTTATATAAATTTTTCATAAGATATAAAAAGATTCTGTTCATGATTCATATATAATTATATCATTAATAATTGAAGTTTAAAATGTTTTATTCTATAATATTTACACAGGTAATCCAATCTCCGCGTCACGCGTTACGCGTCACGCGTTACGAAAAGAAATGATACTATGAAACACATAGAAGCGGCCAGTATTACAGAACTTCATAAATATTTTCTTTCTGTTTTATCACATGATTTAAAAAGTCCTCTCACAAGTATTATTGGATTCGCCAGAATTCTCAAGTCCAGGCCTGATATAGACAGTATGATAAAAGAAAAATGCTATGGGTCTATCATACAGGAAAGTGAACGAATGGTCAGGATAATAAATAATATGCTTACCTGGGAACAGATAAAGCAAAAAAAATTGCTTTTATCTTCCACTACGGTAAATTTCAGTCACCTGGTGAAAGAAATTTCAACAAACTATCTTGAGAGGATTGACAGGAAAAATCTTTATATAAATATTGAAGATAATATGAGATTTTTCGGTGATTATGACAGAATAAAAGAAATAATAGAGAATATTATGGGAGATCTATTACTGTTTACTGAAGAAGGGGGACAGGTAGACCTGAGAGCCTGGAAAGAAGATGAACATCATATTAATTTAGTCATGTCCAATACGATATTTCTTCTGGACCCTTCCATTGTAAAAGCTATATTTAAAAGAAAAAAACCTTCTCTTGATACTATAGATACAGATAAAGGAAGAGCGCTAAGTTTTATTGTAGTCAGGAGTTTAGTTGAGCTTCATGGAGGAACTATTAAACTTGAACCGTTAGCTTCCAGAGGATATAAATTTTCTATAGAATTTACCATGTAGAAACGCCCCGGCATACGGGGCGTTATTACAGAGAATATGTTTATCAGTCACGCGTCACGCCTATTAAATAACTATTTCAAATATGTCATCCAGGTTAAGTTGTCCGTTCCATACATATTTCATAGCATTATCTTTCAATGCTTCCATACCTTCTTTTTCTGCAAGTCTGTGAATCGCATCAGGTATGGGCCTCTTTATAAGTTCTGATTTGACTCTTTTTGTCATATTCAGTACTTCATATATGCCTATACAACCGTAGTATCCTGTCTGATCACAGAAGTTACAGCCTCTTCCGCTGTAAAGTTTCACTTTTTTGGCTTTAGTTTTCATATCTAAAAATTCCCATCGCCAGTCATCTTCTCCAAGATAATGTTCGGTTTTACAGTAAGGGCATATTTTGCTGGCCCACCTCTGTGTTATTATGCCGTTCAGGGCAGAAGCAATCCAGAAAGGACTGATACCTTTTTTCATAAGTCCGCAGATCGTTTCTGCGGAATGGAAATAGGTTTCCAGTGTGCTCAGAACGACCTGACCTGATAGAGCAAGCCTGAAAGCCATTTCTATGGTATCTCTGTCTGACAGTTTGTCTATAAGGATAACATCGGGATCCTGGTTTACCACAGTTTTTATTGCATCAATATAGCTGAATCGTTCGGTAACTCTTATATAATTTATGCCTTTAAACTGCAGGTTCATACCTTTACCTATAATAATTATACTTTTATTTTGATTTGCTATCATATGAAGTATGGCAAAAAGAGTTGATTCGCTATCGCTTCCCGGAGGGCTTGCAAGCAGGAGGAGTCCTTTATTTCTTCTGAGTATATCCTGTAATGGTTTAAAGCTTCTTTCATCCAGAACGAGATTCCAGAAATTTGCAAAGGTATGTTTTTGATTTAATATCTTGCAATTAATTCTTTCTCCGTCGGCTGTTCTTATGACTGATGCTCTTACTCTGAGGATTTTATCCACGATTTTTACATCACATTCATTCTGTAAAGCTGTAGATGGATCTGCTATGTTCAAATCAGTCATAACCTTGATCCTGAGAGGTATAGGTTCTGCAACTGAAGGAGGTATAACCTGTACGTCATGAAGTCTTCCATAGATTCTAAATCTGAGTAACATTCCCTCCGGAACCGGTTCAAAATGTATATCTGTGGCTCTGCATTCAATAGCCATTTTAAATATATCATCTACCATTTCCAGAGCCGATTTTTCCTGTACCGGTCTCAGGTTTGCCGGAGCATCGAATTTAGCTGCACCTATACTATCTCTTTTCTGCGTCTCTGTTATTCTCTGTTTCCTCTGTGTTGCTCCCTTTTCTAGAATTATATCAGGAGTGGGAAGAAGACTCATTTTTTCATAATATACCTCTATGGCTTTTATGATATCTTCTTCAAAGGCAAAATAGACTTTCAGAGACAGAGATGTTAAAAATCTTATATTATCAATAGCCATAAGATCCTGTGGATTTGCCATAGCAACCACCATCTGTCCGGGCGTGACACTTATAGGCATCAATTTATTTGTCAGGGCTACATCTTTTGGTACAAGCATAAGTGCATCGAGTTCAACAAGTTCTCTTGCAAGGTTTATATAAGGTGCATCATAAACCAGTTCCAGTATTTCAAAAGCTTCCTGCTGTGTTATGATTTCTTTTTCCACAAGCACCTTCTCGATACGCTCTCCTGTACTCTGGGATATTTTTAAAGCATCATTCCACTGAGCTTCTGTTATTATCCCGGCAGTCAGAAGGAAACCTTTAATTTTATTAATAGCGTCCATTTCATGCCTCCTTATCCTTCTGTATTCTTAAAAGTATTTCTTTTACTTTTTCAGCAAGCTGAGGAGGTGCCATATGGACTTTAACCAGATAATCAATAGCTCCAAGCTGTCTTGCCAGTTCCTGATGCTGACTTTGATAAAGGTTAGAAAGGAAAACTATCGGTATATCTTTTGTGTCTTCTCCTTCTCTTAATCTTCGACAGACTTCAAAACCGTCCATTCCCGGCATCATTATATCGAGTAAAACAAGGTCCGGTTTATCTGTCTGGGCTTTTTCCAGACCTACTGTGCCGTTTGGAGCTATAGATACATCATGACCCTCCAACATCAGAGTAGTCCTTAACATTTTTGCAATAATACTGTTATCTTCCACTATTAGGATCTTTGACATCTTGGAGACCTCCCAAAATTTAATTTTATTGGCTATTAGTTAAAATTGTTTTCTTCTGATTTTATTCAAAATATCAAGTTGTTAAATTCCAGATTTATCTAAAACTTCCTTTTATTTTTTAGAAATATTTATTGTGTCATACAGTCTTTTACAAAATGATATAATGTTCTTACCCCTACACCTGTTCCTCCTTCCTTGGGCAGATAAGGATTTTTCAGGTATATCATAATTGCTTCATCTGTAGTGGCTGTCCCTGCAATATCTAAATGGGCCCAGGGAAGTCCACCGGTAAATTCCTGCAGAAATATGGCTGCAGTTATGGCACCTGCAGGAGAACCACCGAAATTTTCCAGATCTGCTACATCACTTTTTATCTGCATCTTATATTCCGGGAATAAAGGCAGTTCCCATAGCATTTCCCCTGCTTTATCACCTGATTTTATAAGATTCCTGACAGTGTTTTTATCTGACCCCATAATACCTGTTGTCTGATGTCCCAGAGCTGACACTATACTTCCTGTAAGGGTTGCAATATCAATTAATATATCAGCACCTTCATGTCTGGTATAAGACAGTGCATCTGCAAGAATAAGTCTTCCTTCTGCATCTGTTGATAGTATTTCAACTGTTTTGCCTTCAAAGGTTTTTATTATATCTGACACCTTGTATGCACGACCGTCAGGGAGATTTTCTGCCAGTGGCATTACGGCAATTATATTGGCTTTTATTTTTCTGACTGCTATGGCCTTTAATGCTCCAAGAACTGCTGCTGCTCCTGCCATGTCGGAGTTCATACGAAATAGATGACTGTCAGATTTTATAGATATACCTCCGCTGTCAAAGGTTATACCTTTACCTATGAGACCGAGAGTTTTCCCTCCCTGATTGCCTTTGTAGTGCATGACCACCATTTTGGGCGGTTCTTCGCTTCCCTGACTTACTGCAAGAATACCTCCCATGCCAAGTTTTTTCATATCTTCCTTTTCCAGTATTTTAATATCCATGCCGCAGGAAGAAGCTATTTGTTTTGCATGTTCTGCAAATGCTGTCGGTGTCAATACCATGGCAGGTTCATTGACGAGATCCCTTGCAAAATTTGTGGCATCACAGAGAACAAGTCCCTCTTCAACACCGGAGGATATGTCACTTATGTGGTCTTTACTGTCTACTATTATCTTCAATTCTTCCATTATAAAAGGCGGTTTGTCTGACGGGGTGATATATTTTGTAAATTTATAAAGACCTAGCATTATACCTTCAATAATACATCTTCCGTAATCTTCCTGGGCCATACCGAAATTATTATAGCCGTAAATACACATGGAAGAGCAGTTTATTCTTCTGCCGTTTCTGGCGGCTCGCGCCATTACAGAACGAAGTCTGTCTGGAGTAAAGTCTTTTTTCTCTCCCAGCCCTATTACAAGGATTCTCTTTATATCCACACCTCCTGTATAGAACATGGTAAATTCTTTGTATTTGCCTTTAATGTCGCCCCATGACAGGAGGCTTTTAAGTCTTCCTCCCTGGGTTTTATCAAATTTTATCAGTTTGCCATTCAGATTTTTATCATCGCTGAAAAATGGCAATATAAGGAGCTGACTCTGAATCTGCTCCAGATTATCTGTTGTAGTTATTACATTCATGTTAAATCACTTCTTCATTTCGTCAGGGGCTGTTCGCGTAGCCCCTGCAATATTATGGAATAGAATAATAACTTCATTCCTCGCGTTACGCGTTACGCGTCACATGTCACGACTAAATATTAATAGGTACAGAAGAACGTTTCTGTGCTGTGTCCAATGTTATCATGCCGGATGTAACCAGTTCTTTTAAAGACTCATCCATAGTCCTCATACCAATGGAGCGTCCCGATAAAATCACAGAAGATAACTGTGATGTTTTGCCTTCACGTATTAAATTTCCCATGGCAGGTGTGTTAATAAGTACTTCCACTGCAGCACACCTTCCGTCTCCTCCTGCTTTTTCCAGCAGTATCTGTGCCACTACTGCTTTCAAAGACACGGAAATCATCGATCTTATCTGTCCCTGCTGCTCAGGAGGAAAAACATCTATGATTCTGTCTACTGATTTTGCTGCTGTATTGGTATGAAGTGTTCCGAATACGAGTCTTCCCATATCAGCTGCAGTAACTGCAAGGGATATAGTTTCCAGGTCTCTCATTTCTCCTATGAGTATTATGTCCGGATCTTCACGTATGGCTGCCCTGAGGGCAGATGCAAAGGATTTTGCATCTTTACCTACTTCACGATGTTCAATAAGAGCCTTATTACTTGTATGAACAAATTCCACAGGATCTTCAATCGTTATTATACTTACATCTTTTCTCTGGTTTATATAATTGATCATTGCGGCAAGTGTTGTTGATTTACCACTTCCCGTTGCTCCCGTTACTATAACCAGTCCCTGCTTGTAATCTGCAATTTCCTTCAATACAGGCGGCAGATTTAAATCTTCAAGATCTGGCATGGTTGTCGGAATAGTTCTGAATACACCGCCGCAGCCTGTATTCTGTTTCAGATAATTACAGCGAAAACGGGTATATCCCTCCAGTTCATAGGAAAAATCAAGATCTCCCAGCATTTCAAACCTGCTCCACTGTTTCTTATTACATATCTGAGTCAAGAGGGTTTTTACCCTGTCGTTTGTGAGATTGGGTAAGTCAGTCCGGCTCATTTTCCCGTGAATCCTGTAATAAGGAGGAGAGCCTGCAGCCAGATGTAAATCGGATGCCTTTAATTTCAGCATAAGATGAAAAAGTTCATTTATATGATAATCTCCTGTTATTCCTGTTTCAATTACTTTACTCATAGTGGTGTTCCTCCCTAATCTTTATATTCTACGGTTTTCCCTGCCAGCATTTCTTCTATTACAACCTGATCATTTGCAGCCAGACGGGCTTCACGGTCGGTTATTATACCTTCTTTATATAAAGCGAGCAGAGAATCTTCAAGAGTTTGCATGCCCAGGTGTCTGCCGGTCTGTACTACAGAAGGTATTTTAAAGGTTTTCTGATCCCTTATCAGATGGGCAAGTGATGGAGTAGACACTATAACTTCTACGGCAGGTACCTGTTTCCCGTCTTTTGTAGGTATGAGTTTCTGTGAAACAATACCTTTCAGGGACTCTGAGAGCATAATTCTTACCTGTGGTTGCTGTGCAGGAGGAAAAGAATCTATGATTCTGTCTATAGTTCTTGCAGCATTTGTTGTCGGCATTGTTCCAAGCACCAGATGTCCTGTTTCTGCCGCAGTCATGGCAAGCTGCATTGTTTCAAGATCTCTCATTTCACCTACCTGTATAATATCAGGATCTTCTCTCATAGCAGCTCTGAGGGAAGCTGCAAAACTTCTGGTATGATGGCCTATGGCTCTCTGTCTTACATAACAATTTTTCATTTTGTGAACATATTCTATCGGGTCTTCAAGGGTTATTATGTGATCTTCTCTGTTTTGATTTATATGATCTATAAGAGCTGCAAGAGTTGTAGTTTTCCCGCATCCAGAAGGGCCGGTCATAAGAATAAGTCCTGCATGAAGTCTGGTAAAACTATCTACGATAGGAGGAAGACGTAACTCTTTAAAAGTAGGAATTTTCTGGGGTATTACACGGAATGCAGCACTCCATCCTCTCTGTTGCTGGTAAATATTTACACGAAAACGAAATGTATTATCGTCTACGTTTAATTCATAGGATATATCTATATTCTTATCTCCATCAAATTTTTCTAACTGTTCCGTAGTGAGAATTTCCTTCATTATTTTCTCACTTTCAGCTTTTGTTACAGTCGGAAAATCCATTTTATAAAGTTTTCCGTAAAGCCTCATAATAGGAGGGGAACCGGCAGAGAGATGAATATCTGATCCTCCTTTCATTAATACTGCAAGCAGAAAAGCATCAACAGTTCTTCCGTCTTTTAATTCTCCTGACATGACAGGTCTGTCAATAGCTGTATCTCCTTTTGCAAGGGTAAACTCTCCGCCGCAGTCCTGACATACTCTGATACCGGCTTTATCTATGCTTTTTCTTTTATTACAGTCAGGACAGAGTTCATCTGAACACATCAAATATGTTACAATTTCACGACGAACTTTTACTTTTGTAGAACTATGATCTGTTTTTGTTTCAGCCATATTAATAACCATACCTTTCTTAAGTATTTATATGAAAATCGTGACGCGTCACGCGTGGTTTCCCATGTTTTTGCTGGAAACAGGTACAACTATTATGAAAATACATTCTTCTATTTATTTTTTCTTTTCCCTCTAGAAATTTTTATAATGTCTCTTCGCCGCTCACAATTTAATCTCCACTGCTAAATACCGCTTCGGATAAGTTCGTAACCATTTTATCAGCTTCTACCCGGAAGGCTCTTACGAAGAAAAATCATTTGCCTTATTTAATTTGTTTTCCAGACAATAAATTAACCCTTATTTAATTTTTAATTCTATATAAGAAACTAATTTTTCTTCTCCAGATCCTTCTGGGCAGAAGCTTTTTACTGATACCCTTTTACCTGTTACGGTACTGAGAATTGCAGGAAAAACAACTCCGGCAAATTGTTAGAACAATTATTATCCTCGCGTCACGCGTTACGCGTCACGCATCACGATACAAACTGTTCACTGCTCACTGCTGCCGTCTGTATATTGAAAATATTCCATTAATCCCTGATAGATCCCCTCTGCTGCTTTAGCTCTGAATTCCGGGTCTGCCAGTAATCTGACATTTTGTTTATTACTCATAAAGGCAACTTCAATAAGAACTGCAGGCATTTTTGTATGTTTTACTACATAAAAATTTGCTTTTTTCAGCCCTCTGTTTGCGATATTAAGTTTTGATACCAGATTTTCTTGAATCTTACAGGCAAGATTATAATCGATATCTTTATAATAATAAGTACATGTACCGTTCAGATTTTTATTGTTGCTTGAATCATTATGGATGGAGAGAAAAACATCTGCCTGCAGATTGTTCCCCACATCCGCCCTTGCAGCAAGTTCGATTCTGTCAGGGCTTCCGTCCCATGTAACATCTCTGTCTTCTGTTCTTGTTAAAATGGCATTAAAACCTGCTTTTACCAGAAGAGATTGAAGTTTCAGAGATATATCCAGATTCAGGTCCTTTTCCATGAGTCCCGTTGAGCGGTTAACTGCACCGCAGTCTCTCCCGCCATGACCGGGATCTATAACTATCGTTTTATCTGAAACAGGGTTGCCGAAAGAGCCTTCTCCATTTACCGATAGATCTGAATGTTCTTTTTCTTCCTTCATTATTGAAATATATAATTCATTTGTTTTTTCTCCTGCCTGTAATATTATGTCAACGTTTTTCTTCAGATTGAATACAAGTCTTACAATTTGAGGATTTCTATTTAGCTGGACCAGCTTTAGATCTGATATAAAATCATCTTCTATGATTTTTGTTAAACTGTTTTTGGGGATAACAGCCTTTGAAAAATCTACGTAAAACCTGTTACCAGATGCCCTGTGCCATTCATATATTAAAAAACCACTGGACTCTATTTTTATAATCTTCCTGTCAGGTTCAAAATCAATATTTTTTATTAATTGAGGTTTTGTTGAGCCCTGAGCCGAGAGAAATTCCTGTGATACCTCTGGCAACCATAGTTCTGTCACAGTATTGCCGGCATAATAAATTCTTACTGATATTGTACTCAGATCTATTCTGGACGAAATATCTACAGGGAGAGGTTTTTTTAATATGATTTCTATTCTGCCTGTTTCGCCTTTCTGAGACGTAGAAATACTTTTTATAATATCTTCATTTATAGCCGGACATGGTTCAATAAAGCTTTCAGGAATATTTATAATAATTCCCAGAGATTCCGTTGAATATTCAATATTATAGTCTATTTTTGCAGAAGCCTTCACACACAATTCAATATAACCGGCAGGATTTTTTTTGCATATTATGTTATAAACATCCGGTACCAGAACTATATTCTGTTCTTTATCTGTTTTATAATGCATTGAGAGAGATGCCCCGAGATCATCAAGAGACATATAAAGTATTTTATTCTGAATAAAGGGGGGATTACTGATTTTTATCGATTTTCCGCATACAGTGGCATCTTTATTACCTGCTTTGAAACGGGAAGGTTTCCCATCTTTTGCTATATAAATTTCTTCTGTTTTACACTTATATGTTCCTCCGAAATAATTTATAATGGAAGTGGTTCCTCTGTCTTCTACAGGTAAAAAGATTTTATTATCACTTATTACAGGAGGTTTTGCAAAATCTATCTTTTTCCCGTTTAATATTACATTCTGTCCGTAAGCGGCAGAAGTCAGATAAACCGGAATTATAATAAGGAATAGAATATACTTAAACATCAATGTAAATCCTGCATATATAATGCTCTTCTCTCTTTACTTTTTATTACCCTTACATTCCCTATGAGATTATAGGTTTTCAGCCCTGTATCAGATTGAATTTTATCACTTCTGATAGATGTATCTTCTTTTACTAACTTAACATTTCCTTCGCCATATGCTTCATTTTTCTTGTTGTCCAGAGTAAATTTATCAACTTCAACAGTTTCTCCTTTTGAGGATATTACTCTTACTCTGGACGTAAATACTGCCACTTCGTCTTTAAGGTTTAAATCTACATTGTCTGCTTCTATTATAATCTTCTGCTTATCCCCTTCATAGTAGCAGCATGTCACATTATACATAGCACCCTGATTACTTTCTTTCTTGAATCTGAGAGAATCTGAAAAAAGTTTCCATCTGTTGCCTCTTTCAAATTTCTCGTTTTTAATAAAGGATTTATGTGTCTCTATTTTCTCTGTAGGTGATGGTACAGGTGACGGAGAAGGTAACGGAACAGGTTCTTTTGATGATAGAATAGAGCCAGTGAAAGTACCTGCCAGTAACAGTAATACTGAATAAACACAGAGAATAATCAATATTTTCTCTTCTTTTTTTCCTGTTATTTTAAGGATAAGCTCTTTTAATGTTAATAATATCTTCATAAAAACGTGACGCGTGACGCGTGACGCGTGACGCGTAAAAAGGTCCTCTTTTCGTCACTGATTATACTGATTATTATACTTATTCTACTTATATATTCAATTTCCTTTTTGTGAATGAATTCATTACTGAAGTGAGTATAAGAAGGTGAATGGTGAAGAGTGAAGGGTTAAGGGAGCGAAGTTTTATTATTCACTACTCACTTCAGTAATTATGAAGGAAAATATATAAAGATATAGAAATATTATTGAACACATAACTTAATGGGGTGATTTCCCGTCACGCGTCATGCGTCACGAACAATAATATGGACATAAAAACTCTTTTTCCGGCAATAGCACTGCAGTTAAGTTTTGGTTTCATTGCAGGCATAATAGTCGGTTATACATGTAAAAAGCTTACAAAGCTGGTTGCTATAGTTCTCGGTGTATTTTTTATCGGACTCCAGATTCTTGCGTATTATAAGTTTATTCATGTAGACTGGCAATCTATAGGAAAAGCTACAGAAGGAGCCATTAAGGCGACGGCCTCATCGAGTCCTCTATGGTGGACAATATTGACAACCCATTTCCCTTATGCAGGTGCTTTTTCTATTGGTTTTGTAATAGGATTTCGCAAAGGATGAAATTATCTGAGTGTTTTTACATATTCAATGGTACCGCTTACTCCATAATAAGCTTCTACACTGAGCATAAATTTTAATCCCTCGCCATATATAGCATCCTGGCTGGCAAGTAAAGCTTCTGCTTCATCTGTATATCCCTTATGAAGCATAACCTTATAGGCTACCCACTGGGCAAAACCTTCTCTATATAGAAGTCTCTGGTCCCTGGGACAGTTATCTATCTGCCAGGCATGGGTCAATTCATGACTCAGTACTGCAAGGGCTCTCTCCCAGGAAATTCCGTCAAGGACATATATTCTTGAGGCAGAACCGGTTTCATTTGATGAAAAACTATAAAATCCTCCCACTCCTCCGGATGGAATATATTCTTTATTTTTAGTATTGTAATAGGACATTTCCAGGTTTTTTTGATCCATAATGGTAAGGTTGTCTACAGGCCTTGTTATTACGATACCCATGGCTTTTAGTTGAGCCACTGCCTCTACGTAAACATAGGCAAGTTGATCGTGAGTAAATATTGCCACTGATGCACAGTCAGGGCATAACCACCGGGAGTAACCGAGATTATAACCATCAGGGCCTACAGGACATCCGCAATTGGCACAAGCCGTATATCTGTTAATGCAGGACTGACAGAATTTTTTCCCTGCTTTATTTCTTACAAATTTACCTTCAAGAAGAGAGCCGCATATATCGCACCGGGCATATTTATTAAAACAATCTTTACAGTAGGCATATCTTTCTATCGTATAATAACCATTTACACAGGGTTTTCCGCATTTTGCACATACTGGAACGAGACGTTCATAGCATTTATTGCAGTAGACTTTCCCGTCCATTGTCCAGCACTGTCCGTGTATAGTACAGCCGCAGTTAGAACAGACCAGGTCGCTTACTTCAAGATTTCTGGAACATACTTTCCCCGTAATAAAGAGAAGGAATATGAAGTAAAATAACAAAATCCTCTTTTTGATTTAAACCACCCCGTGTATCAGTAACCGGTTACCAGTGGTCGGTGAGCAGTGAGCAGTTATCAGTGAGCAGTGATCTGTGACCAGTTACCAGTGACCAGTTATATTAACAGTTACTATTAAGCATTCACTCTTCACGACTCACGACTCACTCTTCACGACTCACCACCCACTATAAATTATACCCACATTTTATATTACCTGACATAAGTATTAAAACCAGCCTCACCCTTCACTATTTCATTCAATGTTAATTCGAAGGCAGAAACAGGCATATTTATCCCCCATCTCTCCAGAACTTCAGGGTGAATCTCACCTATAATCCCTGCTTCCCTTCCGAAACAAATTATTTTCCCTACTCTTCCGTCTATGAAAGTCGGATTGGTAGTTTCTTCCAGTTTATAAGGAATGGCAAGATAATACATAAGTGAATGAAGGTAACTGTGTATTTCCGAAAAATTTCCGTTGCTGTGGGAAATCAATGCAGATACATTATGAACTGTTTTGCTGCCATAATTTTCTTCAGGAGAATAAATTACCACTTCCCCTTCTTCAAAAATCTTATGAGGAAATTCAACTCTCAGATTTTTACTTTCTATTTCAAGCAAAACAGGAAGCAGTGAAGGACGAAGCACCGAATAGGTGTCACTCATGACATTTTCCACTTCAACTATGTCAGTTTCTTCTCTTCTCATTTTATAAAAATTTTTCTCTTTTCCTGTAAGAATGTAGGTGATGAATTCCTGGAAGCCCATACCTGTCATCAATGTTCTTACTGTATCTCCCAGTTCCGCTATAGGCGCTACAGAACCGACGGTATATTTATCAGGCATTTGAGGGGAAAAACTGTTATAGTCTCTTGCTATGGCATAGTCTTCTACCAGATCTACAGGATGGATGCAGTCTCTTCTGTAAGGAGGACTTTTGCAGGTTATTTTATTCTCACATAATGTGACAGTAAAGCCCATAGAAGAAAGTTTTTCTCTTATAGAATCAGCGGATATAGTTTCTCCCAGCATCTTTTCAAGATAGGATTTTTCCACTGATACAATCTGGGCCAGGTCCTTCGGAGTAACTACTGTATCACTGTCATATTTTACGGCAAAAGGTTTTATGTCTGCCCCTCTGTCTGCCAGATTGCATGCCAGTATATTTGTACTTAATATGACAGCTTCCAGTGATGTGCCTGTTACTTCTACGAAAAGCATTTTATTGCCTTCCGTCACTTTACCCAGGTCATCACTGTTTATTACAGGCGGAAAAGAAAGGACATTACTGTTTTTATCCATTATGACAGGATAAAGAGGGTATTTTTTTACCAGCTTTGCATATTCCTGACCTTTAGGATGTTTTTCCAGTATTTCTCCTAAATTCATTTGTTCTGAAAACCCCAGGGGTGCAAATTTTATTTCCTTCTCTTTAAAACCTTTATAATAAACAGGGAATGTTATTTTTGAAGCATCATATACGCCTATGGCAATTAATTCTCTGTTACGTCCGTAGTTTACACAGAGTTTTTCCTGGGTCTGTATGAGCTGTGTAAGAAGAGCATCATCTACATTTATATTCAGTACAAGAAATCCCCCTATAAAAGGTCTTATGTCTTTCAAATTTGCGTCAACTATAATCATGTCATTTTCTGACGGGTCTGATGAGAAGAAGGGGTAATTACTTTTCTTATGTAGTACTGCTTCTCTTATCTGTCTTGCCACACCTTCCACACACCACAGATCAGGTCTGTTTGTATCAACGAGTTCTATCTTTAATTCCCCTGTTTTTTCATCATATTCTTTGAATTCTGCTTTTGCTTTTGAAAGCAAGTCAGGCAGTTCTTCCAGTTCTATTTTTTGTCCGTAGAGGTTCTGGAGATCTTTATAATAACAGCTTATTGTTGGCATCTATATCACCGCCTTTGAATTTCTGATAAAGTTCATGTCATGGGAAAAGAGCTGTCTTATATCATTTATACCGAGAGAAACCATGGCCATTCTGTCTATACCGAGTCCCCATGCTATGACAGGGACATCTATACCAAGAGGCAATGTGACCTCCGGTCTGAATATGCCTGCTCCTCCCAGTTCTATCCAGCCAAGGACGGGATGTTCTACATGAAGTTCTACCGATGGCTCTGTAAAAGGAAAATAAGCAGGGGTAAATTTTGTTTTCTTTGCTTTTGCTATTTCTTTTGCAAAGAGATTTAATAATCCGAGTAATTTCGGGAAATTGATACTTTCATCCAGCACTATTCCTTCACTCTGGAAAAAATCTGTTCCATGAGTCGCATCTATCTGGTCATAGCGAAAACATCTGGCTATACCGAAGTATTTTCCCGGTATTTCAGGATTCCCTGCAAGAGTTCTTGCAGAAAGTGCCGTTCCCTGGCTTCTCAGGACAAGTCTTTTTGTTTTCTTTCTGTCGAACTTATATCTCCATCCTTCAGAACCTGTGGCGCCTCCATGCTCGTGACATGCAGCCACATTTGATAAATATGGCTCTTCTATTTCTCTGCAATATTCAGGTTTTTTTATATAGTACACATCATGGATATTTCTTGCGGAATGAAACTGAGGCATGAACAGGGCGTCCATATCCCAGAATTCTGTTTCCACAACAGGGCCTTTCATCTCTTTGAAGCCGAGTGATATGAATTTCTGCCTCACCCAGTCAAGAAATTGTCTGTAAGGATGTTTTTTCCCTATTATTAACCTGGGCGGATTGAGACTTATATTATATTTTCTGAAATTAACACCTTTCCATTTCCCTTCCTGAAGCAGTTCGGGCGTTATCTGACTGATTTCCGTCTTTCTATCTCCAAGATTTTCCTCCAGATGTAATATTAATTCTTTACCCTGTTCTGTGAGGTGATGTAACATGACAGGTTTTTCATCTATTCTGAATACCCCCTGTTCTGTTCCTCTTTTTCTGTAGAGACTTCTTGCCAGTTCCTGTTCTTCTTTTGTGAGTTCCGTGAGCATTACTTGTTTTTCATTGAATACTTTATTGATAAGATTCTGTTTTTTCTCTATATAAGGTGCAGAATTACCGGCAATAAGTTTTAGGATTCCTCCTGATTCAATGGAGATATCTTTATGTTTTTTTAGAAAACCTGTTACAGAGCCGACTTCTTCTTTTTCAAGACAGAGTAATTCTGCAATACGGGCCATAGTATTTTGTTGTGTCTCTTCAGTCAGAATCTGTACAATTCTTTTTTCAGGTATTCCTTTTTCTGCATAGGATATTCCTGTTTTTGTAAGTGTTACAATCTCTTCTACACCTGTTGTTTCCGTTACGATAAGTCCTTTGTGGAGGAGCCATTCAATGGCAGTTCTTAACTGGCTTTCTTTTAATCCGGTTTTCTCCAGGATTTCTGTCCACAGGAGTGATTTATTTTCACTTTTAAACCTGTTCAGTACTTCTATTTCCAGAGGATGAAGAGAAGATATAATATCTGATGTCACTCTGATGGCGACTGTTTTGTAACAGCCGACTGTCACCTGCCTTTCGATGTTTTTGATTGAAAAATTTTTATTCCTGACATTATAGCAAAATAAACACATAAAAACAATACAGGAGGGAGGAAATCACTCTCTGTATAGTGAATAGTGAGTCGTAGGGGCGACCCCCTGTGGTCGCCCGGTACCGGTAAAACGCATCACGCATCACGAAACTACCCGTCACGCGTCACGCGTTACGCGTCACGTATAAAGGATTTTACTGTTGAAAATAAAAATACAGTATCAGCTTACATTTACATACATAATAGTTATATTACTTACCATAACCCTGACAGGGAGTCTTTTTTTACCATGGGTAAGAAATATTCTACTTTTGAATGTAGAAAATAACCTGAGAACTCAGGCCTATTCCATTTCAAAAATGCTCGGAGGTTTTGCCTGGAATCAAAGGGATCTGCGTCAGGCTTCTTTCTTTTTTACCGAAAGTTTTGAGTCCAGAGGCCAGTATATATTTAAAATATATGATGATACAGGTGTATTGATTGCTACCTCCGGTGCTCAGGATGAAATCGGTTCTGTTATAAAAGAAGAGCTTTTGACTGGAGATAAAGGAGAAGTCAGGTGGGTAGAGGAGAAGGATAATAATGAGAAGATAATGCATATGACGGTGCCTGTAGCAACATGGAAAAAGAAAATAGGCACTGTAGATGTTTCTTCTTCTCTTTCTGACATACAGAATATACTGTTTGTCATGATGAAAATCCTGGGTATGTCCACATTATGTTCTGTTATCATAGTGAGTATAATAGGATTTTTAATAGCCAGAACTGTTACTGAGCCGATAAAAAAGATTAATAACATAGCAGTAAAGATTTCTCATGGCGACTTTCAACAGAGGATTTCACCGGTGAAAAATCCTCCTGAACTGGCCGAATTATCATATACGATAAATTATATGGCAGAACAGCTGAAAAATTTTATAGAAGAGATAACAGGTGAAAAAAATAAAATGAATGCTATTCTTACAAATGTTATAGACGGACTCATAGCTGTTGATATGGAGAAAAGAATTATTTTTCTTAATTCTGCTGCGGAAAAAGAATTTAACTTTTCCAGAATAGAAGCTGCCGGTAAAGCTATGGAAGAGATCTGTTCCATGGAGGAAGTGTTAAATCTTCTTGAAAAAGCAATTAAAGAAAAAGCTCTTATACAAAAGGAAATCATAATGGAGAATATACCTCTGAAAATATTCCATTTTACCTTCGCTCCTTTTAGAGACGAATCAGGAGAGCATCCCGGTATAATGATCGTATTCAGAGATATAACGGAATTAAGGAAACTGGAAAATTTACGATCTGAATTTTTCAGCAATGTTTCTCATGAACTGAGAACACCTCTGACTATAATCAAAGGCTTTTGTATAACCCTTTTAGATGAATATCCTCCTGAATATGATCTCTGGAATCATTCTCTTAAAACAATAGATGAAGAAACAGACAGACTTACAAGGCTGGTAAATGATATGCTGGAACTTTCAAGATTGAGAAGCCATAAAATAAAATTCAATATGGTAAAAGGTGATATAAAATCTATATTAAACCAGGTAATAGAACAATTTGAACTTCATGCCAGGAGATATGAAGTAGACCTCTTATGTGAGCTCCATGAAGATCTACCGGAGCTATGTTTTGATCCTGATAAAATGAAACAGGTATTTATAAATCTGATAGATAATGCTGTTAAATATACTCCTCGGGGAGGTAAGGTCAGGATAAAGGCTTACAGTGAAGCAGAAAAATTTGTTGTACAGATATGTGATACAGGCTATGGCATTGCAGAAGAAGAAATTCCTCATTTGTTTGAAAGATTTTTCAGGTCAGAGAACATCACGAGAGAACAAAAAATAAGAGGAACAGGACTGGGCTTACCTATAGTCAAAGAAATAATAGAAGCTCACTCCGGTAACATAGAAGTAAAAAATATAAAACCTTCAGGTCTGGAAGTAATCTTCCAGTTACCTTTATATATATAAAAATTATTATATATAAAAACTTAAAAGGTATCTGAAAATTCTATAAAACGTTTATGTCTGAATGTAATCTTCCGGTTACTTTTATAAACTGTTTAAAAATTCTCTTTCACAACACCTCCTACTGCAGTGATTGTTATATTCTTCGTCAGATTCAGGTTTCCTGATTTAAGGCTTATGATTGTTGTTGTACCTGAAACGGGAACTCCTGTTTGATAAAACTCTACCATTGTAGTCGCAGAGGCTACTGTTACAGAATTTGGCAATTTTACTGTTTTAATCTGTGCTACAGGTACAGTATTATTCTGTTGATATACTCTAATGCTGTACTCCTTACCTGTAGATGTTTCCACCCTGTATGTAGTCGGGCCACCTGACGGATTCGGGTAGGGGTTTGTAATAGCAACCTGCTGGGCACGCTTTATATCCCCCTCCAGTTCGTTCAAAGCCCCCCTGTATTCTATGCTCCACTGATATCGTCTATAAGAACCTACCGATATACCTGCAAGCAGAATAATAATTCCTATAGCTATCATCATTTCCAGAAGAGTGAAGCCCCTCTGTCTTTTATGGTTTACGAATTTCATATGTTATTTATCCTTTCGTCCTGTAAACGAATAGAAATCCTCCTACCAGCACCAGTATTCCCAGTATAAACAAGACAATTTTGATTGTCTGAGAATTGTTTTTAGGCTGTTCCTGTTCATCAGGATTATCCATTTCCTGAAATATAGGAGTTGACATTGATGTAGGTTTTGGTATGGAATAAAGAGGAGTGGGATTATTATTTGAAACAGTAGCTTCAGGGGGAGGAAGGGTTGGCACTCTGGGATTGGGTGTTGGTAAATCGACTCCGGGAATTTTATCTACCGGTCTTGTGACAAATGCCATAGAGCTGCTGGAACATAGAATAAAAACTACAAAACACATAACAAGTAATGATAGCTTCACAAATTTTTCCTCCTTATACATATTACTTCTTTACACCAAGACTTCCACTGTCAAAAAATGCAGTTATAGCAAATTTTAATTCTCCGGAAGGAACACTCTGATAGTTTTCATTAAAAAACTGCGGAGCTGTATAGTATTTCAGGCTTTCATCAAAACCTATTGACATTCTGGTTGCATAACCTCTTCCACCTACATCTCCTTCTACGTCTGATTGTTTTCCTACCATTTGCCCTCTAAAGTTAAAAGCTCCCCTGAAACTGGTACTTCCTGCACCGTTTGTAAAATAATCAAAATTATCGCTTGCATCAATCTTTCCTTCCTGTAAATAATTAAAGAAATCAAACTGTATTGATTGACGTATAGAATTTAACTGGGCTCTCACATTGAGTTCTCTGAAAGAATCAGATGGGCCGGGATTTTTCGTTTTGTGCAATTCGTGAAGATACATATAATTTTCCGATATAAGTCCTGCTGCGGAGGTTGTTCCGTCTTTGTATTTTATATCACCTGATATAAAAATATTTCCTTCTGATGTAGGTGTACCTTCCAGATTATCTTTTTCCAGTCTCCTGAAAAACTGGGCCTGATTGTCCGGATTGGACGGGTCAGGATCGCCTAACAGTTCGTCTATGGTCTTATTTACATCACTGTTGGCTGCAGTTCTGGAATCATCTGCTACTACTGTAACGCCTGTCCCAATTTCACCTTCAACCATTACATTGCCCCCATTTACATAAATAACAGCATCCTGGCTGAGTGTATAAGTTTGTTGTGTGCCTACTCTGCAGTTTTCGGTCATTATCTTGTTTATATTGCCACTATTTTTGCCGCCCGGGCCTGCATAACGATTGTATATATCAACGGTTACACGTTTTACAGGAGGAGTAGAGTTGTCAACGGTGAAAGTGAGTTTACAGATATTTTTACTGTAATCGGCTTTCCCGTCATGATCCAGGTCATCTCTGTTGGCTGCAGTGCTTTCCTGATCCTTGTAGGTGCTACTGTTATTTATAGCAAGTCCTGTCAATACTCCACTCGATTGGGTAGGATTTAGAGATGTTCCCTGTGTGGAAAAATTGCCTCCCGTAGCATTTCTTATATTCTGCATAAATTCCGTGTTTGCACCTGGAACTCCTCTTTGCTGTGCGCCGAGCACTGTAGAAGATCCCTGGAAAGCTCCATTGGGGCCTTTTATATCTTTCGACAGATAATAATTACCTATCTGACTGTCCTTTACAACAACACTGTTTGGATCGGGAGTTCCCGAGTTTGTTGCATTGTACTGGTCCCTGCTTGAAAGGCGAACGGGGCCGTTTATCTTTGCAATCTGGTTTGGATCTGATATAGAGTTGATAGGAAGACCATTTGCATCCCAGAAAATAAGTCTCCCTACATTATCTGTAGCTGCCTGGTTCCCCATAATGCCATCTGCTCTGACACCTCCGTTAATTGTAGTATTGGGGCAGAGACCGACCATATTCTGCATGTCGGCTAAATTGGCAGTAGGTACATTAAATGGCAGATCTAAATCGGTGAAATTTTTATATATATATGCAAATTCAGTTTGAGATATTTCTTTTAATACTGCCTGAACTGCTCTGGTAGCAAAAAAGCGTGTATTGACATTATCCAGATCTACATTATTAACAGTATCTCCATCAACAACATAACCTATGCTTTTGGCAACTATATCGGGATACCTGTTCGGATCGGGATAAATCAATACTCTACACCCAATAAGCTTTCCATCACTGGCTCTGTCTCCAATTAAAAATCTATTTGAAGTTTTTGCAGTACTATTGGCCATATCATAAACCAGATAAAATCCACCGCCACCTAAAGTATTTTGAGCAAAATATGTGTTATTTCCTGTATCAAGCTGGCTGAATTTACCGTTTCTCGGTGGATTTGCACCGGTGGCTGCAGCGTATGCCCAGCAATTCGGTTCGGCTGTGGCTACAAGAGCAAGATATTGAAGACCTTCAGTAGCGGCCTGAAGGGCTAATTCAGAATCGATTCTGGAATCGGTAGTTTTACTCTCTGTAAAAACTATGGCAAGAAATCCTGTAGCAATAGCTGCCAGTATAATAACTGTAAATAATGCCAGTAACATGGCAGCTCCTTTTTCATAATTATATTTCCGTTTTTTCATTCTTGATTCTCCTCTCGATAAAAATTTATTTGTTACCAGAAAGATTGATTCTGTAAGTATTTTAATTGTCTAATAATAAGATGTTCTTATCTGGAATGTTGAATCCAGAGTAAGTTCCTGTTTATTGTAACCTGTATTACCATATGGATACTGTGTCAAATTTAATTTTATTTTGAATGTCAAAGGGTCATAAATATTATTTTGATTGCTGTAAATAGCACCGGCATTTTGAAATTCCGTCTTTCTTTTTGTCCAGTAATCAGGTTTCAGATCGTGTGTTACCAGGAACGATATACTATCTGCCTTGTAAGGCATTTGAATTATTGCTTCTTTTGTCCATCCGTTTGTTGTGCTTGTCAAATTTTTCATATCATTCACGTTAGCGGGTTTACTCTGGAGTGTCCAGTTTGTATTAAAATATGTGCTTATAATATCTGACGGAAAAGCTTTTGTGGCTCTTATAATAGCTGCAGTTCCGTTGGCTGAACCGTTTGGATCGTAATTTGGATCTACATAATAACATACCATACGATATGATGTATTTTTCGAATAATTAAAGTTGGAAATAGCCGCTTCCATATTGGGGCCGTTAGGATCAGGAGCAGTAAAATACAAAATAGAAATATTATTTGGATTATACTGATATTCATTTATAAAAGGTATAAAAACGGGGGAAGGAGGAATTGTTGGAGAATATAGAGATGATGTTGAACCACTCTGCCAGGGAAGAAACGCTGCGTTTTTAGCTTCTGTAACGATTCGTTCTATAGCTATTCTTGCATTATGTTGCATCTGTACCCTCGTCGAATTTTGAACTGATACCTTGAGTCCGTAAGAAAATATCAAAAATGCTGCAGTACAGAGTAAAGTAAAAACAAAAACTCCGATTAAAATCTCTATTAAAGTAAACCCTGGCTCTTTCTTCATACAACCACCTTCTTAAATAATTTTATTCTCCCAGACTGGTTATTCCGTCACTCTTGTAAGTAACTACCTGTATAATACTGTATTTCATCCGTCCTACCGAGGATTCTTCTATATTGGCTGTAACTATAATTCTGTGTATACGACATCTGCTGACACCACCGTAAGTATAAAAACATCTTATATTTCCACCGGTATTGACTAAAGGCTGAATTTGAATAGCAGGAACCTGTATCGGAGCCAGCTGTGTAAAGGTGACAGGAGTGTTCCTTCTTGTGTCTTCATTACTGCCGTTTCGAAAAAATATAGGACTTCTCTCGCTGAATACATCATTTTTTGTACCGACAGTTTGCAGTAAAATATTGGGTGTCCATGCTTTAGCACCTCCCTGGTTTGCACCATTTGCAGCGTTAGTAAATCCATCCCAGCCATCTGCGGCACTGGTGCTGGTATTTGCTATATCAAGCAAACTGTTATTTACTCCGGGATTATTACTGTAGTCATAATAAGGCAGTTGCCTTATTTCTTCTGCTATACCACTTGCCAGTTCGAGTGCCTGTATCCTGATTTTTGTTTTTCTATTCATTTGAAGACCTGCGGGGAAAATAGATGCAACGGCAAGAATTGCAAAGGACAGGACAAAAATTGCCCCCATAATTTCAACAAGGGACATACCGTTCTTTTTTCTTTTTATAATCATCATATATTTAAAAAGACTCCTTTCGATAAACAATTACATAAAAGGAGAAAATTATTCTATTTATATAATAACATATAAATTGATTATGTGCAAGAAATATTCTGGAATTTAATGACTTTTTCATAGGTTTATATGGAGAAAAAAATTCAATTTGAGTGAAAAAAGAGAATTTATTAGTTTAATATAAGTGAAAAAAAGTATATTTAATATAAAAATATTACTTTTTATTTTTCGTTTAACTCCATAGGGATAATTCAAAAGACAATTCAATATCACTGTGATAAAATTAAATATAGAATAATTCTTTTAAAGGAGTATTTTTTGCAGAAACCTGTCAAAAAACAAACAAAAAAGAGAAAAGAAGAGCCCTGTCAAAAATATGACAGAGTTAAGGAGGGAGAGATTATGAAAAAAGTAAAGGAACTTTTCGAACATAATGAGACTATAAACAGACTTTTTGATGACGAGTTTCTCGGAAAAATTCTGGATAAAAAATATGATGAGTTTTTAAAAAAGGTTTTATAGTTAGTTTCATAACTATCCATAAATAATGACCTCGTAATGCGTAACATGTAATGCGTGATGCGCAGGGATTAAACCCGTCACGCGTCACGCGTTACGCGTCACGCCGACTTAAATTCTAATAAGTTATGAAATACACTATAATTAAAAAAAGGTAAAGATTTTTTACGCAGTATACTTGAAGAACCTGGAGAAGAAGAAGTGGCCGGTGGGAAGGAAAAAGAAAGTAAATAGGGATTACTATGGGAAGGATGAACAGTTTTATTAGTTTTTTGAATTCAAGACTTGTTCCTCCGAAATTAATAAGAAAGCCAATATCCAATCAATATCCAGTAATAGCACTTATTAAATTCTTACTTCTAATGCAGAAATTCTTATTTCGTGACCTTTTATATGTTCAAGAACTTTATCAAGTTTACCATCCAGACTATTATAAATTCTATGCTGTTCCTCTATAACTAATTCCAGATTATCATTAATCTTTTTTTCAAGTTTTGTCTGACCTTCTTCAAGTTTTGTCTGCCCTTCTTCAAGTTTTCTCTGCCCTTCTTCAAGTTTTCTCTGACCTTCTTCAAGTTTTGTCTGCCTTTCTTCAAGACGGGTAATGTTTGTCTTCAGGTCTTTTATGTCTTTTCCCATTGTATCCAGTTTATTTAAGATCTGTTTTAATACTTCTTCCATAATTTTCTCCTTTATGTGGCGACTTCATAGGCCAGCTTTTGTGTAATTCTTTCCTGCCATTTATCGGTTACTTTCTTAATTTTATTATACATCTTTTTATTTATTTTGTCTAATACCAGATGCGCAGAATGAACCGGATGTTTGGTTGCTACGTCTTTTATCATTAATCTTTGTTCTGATATTTCTATGGACAGACATCTCTGATATATTACTTCTTTATTTTTATGTCTTTCTTCGTAAAATAAGTATTTATAAAACGAAATGGTTAATCTCATCCTGTTCATCCCGTGTATCCTGCGCATCCCGGTTCAGACATCCAATAATCTTATGAGTTATTTCATTTTTTATATTTTTCATAGTTGTATCGTGACATGATTTTCGGGATATAAAAATTTTCGGGATTATAAAAGATTACCAGAATAAAAAATCCTGGTAATCTTAAAATCCTGAGTATCCCGGTTCAGACAATTATAATTCAGTCCAGCTTACCACGCGAAATACCGTGCCGGCTTTTATCACGCGGAGTAATTTCAGATATCGAGGAGAACAGGTAATATTTATCTTGCTGTCTGCTCCTATATTTATATATATATTACCTCTATTCGGGTCGTCCGGTTTATCCACTGAAGGCACAGGATTGTTGGGATCTATTGCTACAAGTGCGCCGGTGAAATTAAAGCCGGGGGAATTGGTGGATACTGGTATCTGATATACACCTGTGACTGGATCGAAATGTTCCGTATCGTTAATTGTTTGGGTACACATTCCTAGTCTAAACTCTGCTTGCAGGCCAGTAGGCCAATCAGACGGACTAGTTGAGCTAAATGTCAATGACTGCCCTGAAGCAAGATTCTTTATGTCGGCAACAGTCCATGAGCTTGGGTCATATGGATCACTACTATTTGTTCTTTTATACAGAATCACTTTTGCTGTACTGGTACTACCTACTTTAAGAGTTGCTTCACTTGAGAATTTATCGATTGGCTTGGTTAGTTCAATCTTACTATCGTTACCGTCACCTTCAATAACAAATTTATACCAATCTCCAGTTGAGCCTCCATATTGTGTTCCATATGGGTCTACTGAACCATCAGCGCCAGTAATAGGTATTTGTTTCCATGTAGTTCCTCCACTTACACTAGTTTCTTTATATACTTCCTCATAGTTCCATGTCCATGAAGGAGGCCATTGAGCTGACGAAGAAAGATTGGTAAGATTTGTCTTGTTTGTAGTATCCGTTGGATCGAATCTTGTAATATTTGCATTCCCTGAGGAATAAACAAGACCTTTCATATTTACGTTCAGAGCCTCTCCTGCAATGGCGGGAATACTTAAATTGACATCATTGTTTGCCAGAACTGCCACTCCGGGATCGTCTGATGCGGTTAAATTATTTTCTCCTATATAATTTGCTTTCCCGTCTACGTAAAAAGATCCGTTCCCCTTTACTACCCCTCCTGCTACAGTTAAATCTCCGCCATCTACATATACAGATGGAACATTTCCATTCGTGTCTTTTTCCATATATATACCTGCTTTTTTAATTAACTCTTTCTGAGTATTGGGATCAGTTATGCCTTCAGCAATTTTGTCATAAGCAAATTCAAATTTTGTATCTCCGGTAAAGACTATATCTTTTTTTATAGTTAGTTGTCCACCAGAGACGCTATAATAAACGTTTGGATCCCCTGATATTCCTGGCAGAGTGACAGTTGTATTCGCATCTGTTGGACTTACCAGGCTGTTTGGCCCGACTACATATGTGCCTCCGGTGACTTTAGGGATTGTTGATGCTGCTGCATCATGTATAATACCTGATATATTTACAGGTTTCATATTTCTTGCCCTGCTTTTCTGATCAATCTGTGAATTAGGGTCAACTGTTGCAGAGGAGTTTATTTCTCCCTGGGCGCTTAAGACGCCTCCATAAAGATCAAATTGGGTACTGCCTACAGGATTTATAGCATACTTATCTGGTGTTCCTATACGGTTTCCACCCGAATCAAGAAGGCCCAGTACACTGTTTGAATGGATGCTTCCCGGAAGAGGGATGTTTGGATCATCTCCCTCGGTTTTTACTGTAACTGAATTGGCCTCTGCTTCAAATGCACCGCTTGTAACCGCTCCGTCATAATAGGAGTCTGCCTGTAATATAACCCTGTATTTCTTTGATACCTGACTTGAACCGGGATCTATTATGCCTGTCACTATGAGATCTACAGAATAGCCGGGTACTCCGGCATTATTATATCCGCCGTTAGGATCTGCTCCATTCATAATGTTATTGAAGGAGTAAAAACTGGCGCTTCTGTTAAAAGCAATTTCAAACTTACCATTTACTTCAGGAACCGAAACTGTTATAAGATGGCAATTCGGATCATTCGGATCGCCCCAGCTGGAATCGTTTTTCAGGGAATAGAGAGCATAAGCTACTCCTGATTCCGCAAGTTTACGAGCCATAGTCTGTTTTTCGAAGGTAGTTATAAATCCCAGTGTGCTTGAATGGATTATAAGCATTGAAGTGGTCATTATTAACAGCACCACGGTAACCATTAATATGGATATTATTACCATTCCCTTTTTATCAGTCATTTTTTTCATTACCACATCCCCTTTCTATTATTTTTTAGTATTTTTTAAAAGAACAGTTCCATTTAATGTTATTGTTTCATAACCTACGTTATAGGAAAAATCCTTTACATAGGCAAGTCGATCTTCCAGTATGGATTTAACCATTTCCAGTTTTATGTCTAATCCGTTATTTTTGTCGACGCTATTTTCTGTAATATCCATATTATATATATGTTTTGAAAGGATATGAGGTTTGCCTATAATACCTTCCGAAGCGGGAGGATTTATGCTGTCGGTAAAATACAGTTTGTAATTTGTCAGTTTTTTTGCAACTTCCGAAGGATTATGTCTTATTACCTTTCGTATCAGTTTTTTCTTCGGAGTTTTCTCCGGGCTGGCTGATTTTAAATCTACCTTGAGGCAAAACTCATCGTCTGCAGAACTTCTTGGAAAGGTGTAATAGAGTATATAAGACTGCCATTCGATGACACCGGTTTTTTCATTGTAATGAAATTTGCCTTTCTCATCTGCCGCACTTTCCATAATGACATATTCTTTCCCTTCGCCACCAATCTGAACAGTCATGTTATCGGAAAAAAATAGATCTCTCTTTAATAAACTCAATGATAAAGATGCTTCCTGTTCAATACTTGTTTTACTTTCTATTATATTCCATGATTTCAGGCCAAGACTGAAAATCTGCGTAAGAGCAAGAAGAAAAAAAGAAAATATAAGCATTGTTATCATTAATTCAACTACTGAATAACCTTTCATAAATACCACCTTTATTATTGTGCTTTATAGCCTACCAGTCTGGCTTTACTGCTTCCCTCACTCTGTCTGCCTTTTATTAATACTTCTACTGTAATTTTTTTGATTTTTGCCCCAGTCCCTTTCTCTTCCACAGATATTTTATATATTGCTCCTGTTTTGCTTTCAATATCCTGTGGAGATGGGTCAGGAGGAAATAATATTGTATCGCCATCGACATTAGATTTAGTTGTTGTTCCATTATAGATACCTTCATCTATATCCGAATAATCCATAAGAAGTATACTGTCAAGCATACTTTCTGCCAGATTAAGAGTGATTATTTTCTTCTGAGCCTTTCTTGCTCCTGATAAACCGCTTACAAAAACTCCTGTTACAGTAACCATAACAATTCCTAAAAGAAACATACCAAGCATGATTTCCGCAAGAGTAAACCCCTTAACGGGAGATATTTTTTTCTTTACATAAAACACTTTTTGTAACTTCCTTGTAATATAAAATTTATTTATACTTAATTAAAAAAATACATCTTTCCTGTCTTATATAGATTATACTATATATGAAAGATAATTACAATCAACTTTAGTTAATTTTAAATAAATTTTTCATAATTTTATATTTAATCCTGCTCATTCCGTTCATTATTGAATCTATAACCTTTTCCCCATATAGTCAAAATTTTTTCCGGATTATTGGGATCTCTTTCTATTTTTTCTCTCAATCTTCTTATATGGACATCTACCGATCTATGATCTACATATTCCTGTTTCCATATTTCTTCAATTATTTCTTCCCGCTTTAAGAGTTTATTGGGATTTAAAACCAGGAACTTTAATAAATCAAATTCTCTGGGGGTAAGTTCTATCTGTTTTTCTGATTTAAAGAGTGTTCTGTTGATTAAATCCATTTTAATATCGTCTATTATAATAGATGAAGTGGGAGAAGACAAGACTTTCACTGAAAGACGCCTTAACATGGCATTTATTTTTGCTACCAGTACCCTGGGATTGAAGGGTTTTACCATATAATCATCTGCTCCCATTTCCAGACCTATTATTTTATCCACATCTTCTCCTCTTGCAGTAAGCATTATTATGGGAGCCATGGAAAATTCTCTTATAGATCTGCACACTTCAAAACCGTCTGTATCGGGGAGCATGACATCCAGGACAATGACAGAAGGATTACTTTCCCTGGCAATGCTAATACCATCCTGTCCCTTATAGGCTTTCAGAACAGAAAAGCCCTGTCTTTTGAGGTTTAATTCGATAAATTCCACTATAGATTTTTCATCGTCTACAACAAGAACAGATGGGGTCAATGGTAGATCCTCCGTTTAAATTTATGTTATTCCGGTTAAAACTCATTCTCACCTATATCGAGTATCTTTGCTATTTTTTTTCTGTCCATACCTGCATGAACCATCATTTTTGCGGCTTCAATCTTTCCTTTTTCTATTCCTTTTTCAATTCCTTCTCTTAATCCTTTTTCCTTACCTTTTTCAATTCCTTCTCTTAATCCTTTTTTATAACCATAACGCTCAAAAGTTGTTACATAAGGCATTTCGATCACCTCCTCAAATTTCCTCATTTCTTCATAGTAGATCTTCTCATATTTTTCCGGTAAATTTATAAGCCAGTCGATAAATCTTAATAATTTTAAATAATCTCTTCTATTACATACGGATTTTGATAGAATTATTTTTAATGACAGTTTCTTCTCATTATCTTTTTTAACCTCAAGAAGCCTTATATAGGTTTCTACTACTACAGCAAAGGGATTTTCACTTTTTTTTATTTCATCCAGTCTGTCTTTATAATCTATTATTTTCACTAAAGGATATTTAAATACCAGGCTGAAACCATCTATAGTGAATTCATAGGGACAGGGACGAAAATTTTCATCTTCATCTGTCAGAACAACAAGACTTACAACATTTTTATGATATCTGTCAAAAATCCTGTAATTATATATATAAACTCGTTCAGAGAAATTCTTTTCTTTTTTTCCCTGAACTTCAACATGACACAGACACCATCTTTCAGAGCCATCCTTCAGATAAATTTTTACAAGCTTATCGGCAAATCTCTTACCTGTTTTGCTTGTCTTCAATATTTTTTCCAGCTCTTTATCCATAAAAATTGGCTTTTTAGAAAAATCTATTTCTTTATACAGATCATAAAAGAAAAATTCCAGAAACTGAGGGAAAAGCTCCTCCAGTATATCTTTCCATGCACTGTCTTCTAATTTTGCAGGTTTTTTTCTCTTTACTTTATTTACTTTCATATATGTTTCCCTCTACAGTTTTATTATAAATCTTTTTAATTTTTTTGTCTATTTTTTAGATAATAATAAAGGAGACTCCAGAAATCTTTACTCTGGAGCCTCCTTTGTCCGGGAAAGAACGGAAACTTAAAAAATTAAAGTTTATCTATAACAAGGTTTTTGGAAAGAAAGGCATAAATACGTCCGTCTGCATACAGTTTAAACTGTCCCGGATCTACATTTTCAAAAAGAGGTTTTACCTGAAATTTATCTTCTTCTTTTGCAAAGTAAAAACTCATTTTTACCCTGGCATAATCAAATGTTGCCATAACTACCACCTTGCCTGTAGTCCTTGCTATAAATGAATAGGGAATATATGAACCGAGGCTTATTGATTTGCCTGTTTTAAAATCAAATAATTTTGTTTCGTCACTTGCTTTTTTGCTCTTAATTACATTATAAATAACCTTTGTGGGGGCACCTGCTATGTCAGGTATGTCAAAACCTTTGTCTATTTCTTTGAGTTCTCCGTCTTTATAGGCTATAAGGCGTATTCCATCTTCTTTCATAACAGAAAAATATCCCGTTACCGGTGATACTATATAGAGTGAAGTTACCATGCCATCCAGCTTTTTGTACAGTTCGTCTATATTCAGATTTTTTTCAAAAGCTGCCGCTCCTGTTTTTGTAATGTCCACTTTGGCAATATATTCACCCTGGGAATACTGTTCTTCATCGTAAAAATAACCTTTTACATAAAAGAATCCTTCGTAATACATGCCTATAGGTTCGCTTCTGAAACCGGCTTTGCCTTTTTCATGTTTGAAGACACATTTCATTTCCATTGAATCTGTGTCAAGAACAAATAATTTTGTGCCTCCGTCTCCTATTATGAGTAATTTATCGCCTTTATCTGATAATACGACTTGATTGAATCTTGCAACATTGGCATATGCAGTTTTCCAGGAACTGAGTTTATTATTTTCCATGTCCAGTTTTAATATGTGTACGGCGTACATGTTTCCTGCTTTTCTCAGGGCTAAATCATCAAGTTCCTCCATAGCTACAACTAAATCACCTTTATCGGAAAGAAGACATAATTTGAATTTTGCAAAATTGACTTTATGATCCAGAAAGCCTGCCCTGTCCACTTTTATGGCGCCGTAAGAAACTGAAGTAAATGAAAAGAAGAGGAGAGAAAGAAGCATAAGAGAAATTACACATTTTAAATGAGTCATAATAACATTCCCGGCCTGTCAGCCGTGGATTAAACACCTCCTGAAAATAATTTTATAAAAATTATACCATACAGTACCTTCATCTTGCAAATAGATTTATAAAATATGTTTACCTGCGAAGACAGTCTTTCACTATTAATTCTCGTGACGCGTAACGCATAATGCGTGACGGGAGCAAACAATTATTACATGCTAATGCTCAGGTCAGTAAATAATGGCGGTTTGCACAGTAACAATACAGTCTCTCAATCCTGTCTTATTTATCCTGATAATCCTTTAATCCCGCGCATCCCGGTTCAGACAAATTAAGGGTAGCCATTTAAATGACTACCCTTCTGAATTTAAGCGTATTATTTAACTATTTGGTTGCAGGTACTGCCACTTTTTCTACGCTCATAGCAGTGGGCCACCAGTCCCAGGAGTATTTTCTCTGGCCGTTCTGGACAAAGGAAGATACATAGGTTTTGTGAGTTACTGCTAATTCGGTAATCTTAAGTGCTGCAAGGGTCTTAATTTCTTTTGCAGTTGCTTTACCGTCACCGTTTTCATCTATCCATACATTCATACCGGTAAGCTCGGAACCTGTGAGTTTGCCGTCATTGTTTTTATCAAAGCTGGCAAGCTTTTCATATCCGTCTTTGTAACCGTCAGTGTTTCCGAAAAGGCTTGTTCCGTCAAGATTTGCTGTTTCGCCAGGCATAAGAAGGATACCGTCATTGGGGCTTACCCATTCTATTACATCTTCGAAACCGTCGGCATTGATGTCAAACATTACTACTTTTGCGCCTTCTACGAAACCATTGTGGGGCATCCATTTTCCGCCTGATGCGTCAAGTTTTCCGTCTCCGTTCAGATCGAGGACTATAGGGCTTGACCAGCCTATGGCAAATGCTTTATATCTTGTTGTACTTGTTACTATTCCGCCACCATAAGTCCCTGTGCTCTGACCTGCATCAATATAATACTGAGGGCTTGTTGCATAGGTAAATAATTCACGGCCAACTCCCTGCTGACTGTCACTGTAGGTTCTATAACCTTCTTTTTGATAATAGTCTCTCCCAAAAATAGGTTTTATCTTAACAGTTCCGTCTGTATTTATACAGACAGGGTTATTTGAACCGCCGAACGTACTCAATTTTGCAGTGAATATTTCACTTCCTGCAGGGCATGCTCTGAGTGTAGCAAGAAATGCATCGGAGATAACTCCGCCTGATGTGGCCTGAAGAGCTACTAAAGTGTCATAAAGACTGGAATTACCGTAACCGGCTTTAATTAATTCATCAATAAGATATCCGCCTGATTCATTACTTATTACAAAAGTAGTTGCATCTTTTGTAAGCTGAAGATCGATTTTCCCTGTTCCTGCCAGGGCAAGTGATGATACGAGTATAACCATCATCGCTGTTAATAATATTTTTTCATTTTCTTTCACCTCTTAATAAATTTTTTTTAATTTCGAGCAGATTTCTCTCTTCTGCCACTTCAGAGAGATTATTTCACTCTCCTTTCATATTTTGATTAATTTTCATTTATTTTTATATTTTTATTATTCCTTTACAATTAATATTATACCCTATTAAAGTACAAATTATGTTACAAAGTTGTTAAAAAATTATAAAAATTTCTTAACAATTCGGACAGGGATTTTGGGGGATTATCGGGATGGGCAGGATTTTGTTGATTTTTATGACTTTGTCAACAGAATTCAAGTTCTGAAATTCAATGACACTCCGTTCCCTTGTGGGCGATGTCATTGAATTTCAGACTCCTTATTTCTTCTATGGATAAGCCTGTCAATTCTGAAATTAATTCCTCAGAAAGACCTTTTGCAAGACTTTTCTTTGCAGTATCCATTCTCCCTTTTTTTATACCTTCTTCCATACCTTTTATCCTTGCAGTCTCTAAAGCTCCATCTTCATCACGAAGTGCTTTCAGTCTTGCTTCATATATTTCTCTTTCTTCTTCAGTTAAGGAGATTTTATCCAGTATTCTGTTTGCTTTTTCAATAGTATCTATTTCTTTAAGAGGGACAGGAAGATTAAGCTCTGTAAATTTTTCTGCATATTTCAGAAAGTATATCCATCTATCAAGTGTCTTTTTTAACTCAGGTAGTTCTTTAGAAAATTTTTCAAGTTCTATAAAATGAAATTCGAGCTGGTCGTGAAGTTCCTTACCTGTGTTTAAATTTTTTATCCTATAAACACTGTGGTATTCTTTTTCTTCCAGTCTGTTGAAATTCAATATATTTATGCTTACTGTTCTTTTTAAATTATTGTAAGCTCTTCCTTCTCCCAGCTGTGAAGAGTATAGTCTTGCCCAGTAATATGTTGCTCTCTTATTGTAATAGTATTGATCTGCTATCTGCATTTCGATATTGTAAAATTCTCCCTTATCATCTCTGGCTCTTATATCCAATATTGTAAGTTTGTCTCTTTCATGCTCTTTACTGCCAAAAGGATTAAGTATTTCTATAGAAGCTATAGGTCTTTCCTGGTAGTCTTCAAGTATAGAATTTAGAAGAGATATAAGTATATCCTTGTTCTGTTCGCTTCCGAATATTAGTTTAAAAGCAAAATCGACACGGGGATTTATTTTACACATAATATAATCTCCTTTTTTTACCTTATAATCAAACCCTGAGTTTATACTCATTATGCAATATTTATCTCATTTCGTCAACTTTTCACCAGGCCCGGCTTTTATTTTACACAGCCTTAATAAACCAGATAATGGACATAAATGCAAAAAAATATTATAATAATTTCTGCAGGCAGAGGTAAATTTAATTGGGGAAGAAGCAAATGAAAGATAAAGCTTTGTTGATACAAATATTTCAATTGCCCTGATAAATCGTAAAATTATTTATGAAAAAATTTTTAATTAATTTATTTATATGTATATGTTTTTCGAACATAGTTTATGCTAAAGATGAGCCTTTTAAGGAATATAAAGAACCTCATGGCATATTTGGCATAAGTTATCCTTCTTCATGGGAATGTCAGAAGACTACAGACGGTATTGCCGGCTTTTATCCTTCCGGAGCAGAAGCAAAAAATACCGGTGTGGCCGTGATTTACGGCAATCTTTACGGAGGTGCTTTTATATCTCTTGATGACCTGTCGGGAAAATTCAGAAAATCTTTTATGGAGTCATACCCTTATTCCATTGAAGTAGAACCTTCTAAAAAAATTGAACTGTCAGGGTCAGACGCCGTATTTTATCATTTTAAAACAAATAAGGGAGATAAAAAAAATTCGAGGGAATTATTTCTGGTTCTTTCCGTAAACAGGGATACCATATTTATTATAACTGCTTTTTCTGCAGAAAATAAATTTCATCTCTATAAAGACACATATCTTGCCATGATAGATAAATTTGTAACACCTGTACCTATAGCATTCGAAATGAAAACACCTGTGCCGGGAGAAGATGAATCCTTTAAATTGTTTACAGACGAGAGTTTTACTATAAAATATCCTCAGGACTGGGAAGTAAATAATATGAGTAAGAGCGATGCTCTTTCTTTTGGCTTTTCTCCTCCCGGAGAACATCCTGCTACAAATGGCATACTCGTGAATATCCTGAAGCTGGACAGTAAGAAAAAAGATAATATGAATCTCAATCTTACCGCAATGGGTCTGGCAGAACTTTATAAAAGAAGTCTTACGGAATCTCAGGAAGTTGAGAAAGTACAGGATTTTATATTGAATGATATGCCTGCCCGAAAATATCATATACAGGGAAATCTGAAGGGTATAAAACTGGATACTATCCTTATAATAGCCATAGGTAAAGAAAATATGGTAATTGTGAGTGCCGCAAGACCGCTAGAAGATTTCTCCGTTTATCTTCCGACTTTTACGGATATGATAAATACCTTTCAGCTTTTACAGAAAGCTTCGCGAAAAGTGGTAGACATGAAAAACTTTATTTCACCGGAAGCATATTTTATTATGAAATACCCTCTGGACTGGAAAATAGATAATAAAAAAAATCCGCAGAAAATTACTTATACCTTCAACCGTTCCGATAGTACAGCAGAAAATCCTCCTCTTGTAGTAGATTACATGGTTATGAATGCAACAGATGGTGTCGAGGTTAATATAGATGTTGCAGGGAAAAACATGTTAGATGCTTATAAAAAAGATATAAAAAATTTTTCAGAACTTCCTAAAATTTCGACCTTAACAAATAAGAAAGGAAAAATGTACCATTTTAAAGGTGATAAAAACAATATTAATGTAGAAGGTATTGTATATGTAGAACTTAACGGTAAAAATCTTTATACTCTTTATCTGATAGCTCAATCTGCCGAATTTGCCGATTATAAGAGTATATTTATGGATATAATAGACAATTTTTATGTTATGGTACCTGAAGAAAAACAGGGTTGGACTGGATTGAACGAACCTTCTGAACTCTTTTCTCTTCAATATCCTTCCACATGGGTTATGGAACAAAAAAAATCTGACAGATTTTCTTCTTTTTCTATTTCGCCTCCGTCCAATACGGCCTGGGTAAACGGTTTAAATATTCTGTATTTTAAAGCTTCCGAAAAAGAAGATCTGGATACTGTTTCAATGGATTTATTAAATCAGTTTGAAGCACTCGGTTATGCAAACCCTGACAAAATCAACGGCACATTCTGTAATTTCCCGGCATCTATTATAAGAGTCAGGAGAACCCTGAGAGATAGCACTAACAGAGATGTTTATATTACTGTTACGACCTTTATGAGGGATGGTTTTATAATTCAAATATTTATGTCCAGTGTCTATGATACTGATCAGGAAATAAAAGATATGTGCAGTGAAATATTAAATACCTTCAGGCCTTTTGCAGTGAAAAGAAGTGAAAAGTGATCAGTAGGGGCGACCCCCTGTGGTCGCCCGGT
Source organism: Bacillota bacterium (assembly GCA_029555925.1). The sequence goes on along the minus strand of JAKPQU010000390.1, from coordinate 2,357 downwards.
ACCGGTGAAAATACGCATCACGCATCACCCGTTACGCATCACTAACCACCCGGCACGCGTTACGCGTTACGCGTCACGATTATAACGCATTACGCATCCTCATCCTCACCCACAGGGAATGTGATGATAAATTTGGCTCCTTCTCCCTCTTTACTCTGTACAGAAATTTTGCCGCTGTTGGCTTCGATATATGCTTTTGAAATAGTAAGTCCCACGCCGGCTCCCTGCTGTTCAGTAATTCTTCTGTCGATCTGGTAGAATTTTTTAAATATATTCTCAAATTCATGTTCCGCTATGCCGGGGCCATTGTCTTCTATTTCAATAAAAATACTGTCTTTTTCTTTATAAGTATTTATTTTTATAACAATTTTTTCTTTGTTGGAAAATTTAATCGCATTATCAATAATTTTTTCTATGGCCAGAGATATGTGTTTATCTGAAAAACCGAATAAAGGTACATCCTGTTTTAAATCACAGTGAAACTCTATGTCTCTGGGCGTATTTGAAGTGAACTTATATTTAATGGTGTCAATAACTCTGTTAATGTTATTTCTATTGTATAATAGAGCCACTTCTCTATCTAAAAAACCTGATTCGATTTCTATCATAGCTGTAAAATCACTTATAAGTTCACTCAGACGATCACCGCCGGCTTTAATGCAATTTAATAATTCTTTCAGCTCATTTTTTTCAAGATAGAGATCATTTCGTAACAATAAAGACGTAAATCCCCTTATTATAGTCAGAGGAGTGTTAAATTCATGAGTAAGAGTCATAATAATATCTTTTTTTAAATCTTCAATCTCTTTACTGGTACTGTCCTTTATCTGGGCTTTTCTCTTTAATTTGCCTTTAACCACACATATAAGATCCTCTTTTGTAAAAGGTTTTGTGAGATAGTCATCCACTCCCAGTTCTTTTGCCTGACGGACTTCTTTTTCTGCGTCAAGAGCAGTTAAGAATATAAAGGGAACTATACCTAAATCAGGCATATCTCGAATCAATTTGTAAAATTCATAGCCATTTAAATTTGGCATCATTATATCGGAAATGATCAAATCTGGTACCTGGCCTGATACAATGTTTAGAGCTTCCTGACCGTCAACGGCAATAATGACATTATAACCATATTTTTTTAGAATACTTTCCAGTGCTTTTCTTATAACAGTATTGTCTTCGACTATTAATATGGTTGCCGGCTCCATAGGGTTAGCTCCCTTTTAAATCGTGATGCGTGACGCGTAACGCGTAATGGAAGAATTTAAAATTTATTACTCTTACCATTATAAACTTTAATTTATAAATTTTCAACTTGTAATTTTGGTCGAATAAAATAACGGGTGAAGAGTTGATGCTTCACCCGTTACCTGTAAATCTGTTATTTAGACTTTTGCACCTCCACCTGTGCTGAAGCCGCCACCCGTATTACCTGTACTGATAGAAGGTGTGCTTGGAATACCGGTGTTTATGGTGGGAGTACTCGGTACTGTATTTACACTGGCGCTGGCAAATGTATTATCCGTAGCAGCAAAAGCCTGAGCTGTAGTAGTCGTATTTGGTGTCGTTGTATTTACGCCTGCTTCTGCTTTCGCCATATTCTGTCCCTGCTGGTTCTGATTGAATGCCTGTGCCCGGGCATTTACCTGATTTTGCTGTCCGAACTGGTTCTGCCCGAATTTATTCTGACCGAACTGGTTCTGCCCGAATTTATTCTGGCCCATTCCTTTCCCTTTCTGTTTGGAACCATCATCCAGTGTTGCCTCGGATTTGAACTGCTCTGCATCCACTCCGAGAGCCTGTGTTATAGGCCCCTGGGCTTCACCGAGATCATATTTCCCTTCTACTTTGGAATACATCATCTGAAGTGATCGTTTGTTACTTTTTACATTATTCTGAATATCAGGCTGCTTATTATCTTTATTACCATTGATGAAATTGGCCATCTCTAGCATCTGTTGTTTCATCTGTTCTATCTGGTTCTGGCCTTTTTCTCTGCCCTGCTGTGTGCCTTTGGCCTGTCCCATACCCTGTGCGCCTTTTTGCTGTTGACCCTGTTGACCTTTTTGCGCTCCCTGGGTTTTATTCTTCTGATTTCCCTGCTGTTTTTTCTTTGCTTCTTCCTGCTTTTTCGCATCCTGAGTTTTCTTGTCGTTCGTTACTTTATTATCCTGACCTGCCTGAGCATTTACTCCTGTCTGCCCTGCCTGAGCCGATGCTACCGCACCACCCGGCCCTGCCTGAGCCGATGCCATTGCGCCACCGGCACCTGCTCCTGCCACTGCACCTGTGCCAATAGATGGAGTTGACATAGACGGCATAGACATAGACGGCATAGACATAGACGGCATAGACATAGA
>JAKPQU010000370.1 GCA_029555925.1 Bacillota bacterium | reverse complement strand
CGTTTTTTCTATAGTATTAGAAATTAACCAGTGGTTAATTTATTGTCTGTAAAACAAATTAAATAAGGCAAATTATTTTTCTTCGTAAGAGCCTGGCAGGCAGAAGCTGATAAATGGTTACTAATTTACCTGTAGCGGTACTTAGTAGAGAAAAAGTTGAACTGCATTGAATAAAGAATTGGTTGCGTTTAACCTTTGTTTGTGTTATAATTTTATAGAATATTCAGGATAGGAGATTATATGTTTAAACAAAGAAATACTATTATAGGTACGACTCTTCTTGAAATAATGCTTTCATTGACTATATTTTCTATGATATCAGGTCTTATGTTTTATATATTTGTTATTTCTTCGGGAAGCTGGCTTAAAGTCAGGAAAGGTATAGAAATTAATGAAAGTGCCCAGGTTTTATTATCAAGGATAGAAAGAGAAATAAGAGGCAGTGCCATTAACAGTGTAGAAACTATGCATTATATGATATCAGGCTCACCTGCACCCAGTGATGCCATTTCTTTTCTGACTGCCTATGATCCGAATACAAGGATGACTGCTTATAAAGAGGACCAAGGTGAGATGAACTGGAAACAATATGTAATATTTTTTGTTGACGATGATCCCAAGATTGTTCCTTCTGGTTATTATATACTGTACAGTAAAACTGTTGACCTGGGTTACTGTTGTTCAGAAAACAGTTACCCTACAAGTAAAATATCTGCTTTCCCTTATCCTCCTACAAAAGCCAACTGGAAAGCTCCTCATCCTTCAACAAGTCCTATGAGTTTTTATCTTACTGCTTCATCTACTTATATTTCTTCTCGAAGAACCATAGCGAGGAATATAACATATCTTAATTTTTCCACAGAGCTTTCTTCTGTGAGGATATGTGTCAGAACAGGTAAACCGTTAAAACCGGATCTTGCATCAAGCCGTCCCAGTAATGAAAAGCTGGAACTGGAAAGTGTGGTAGTATTAAGAAATAAATAAGGAGGTTTTATATGATGAATAAAAGTCAGAAGGGGTTTGCTCTCCTTACAGTGATGTTGATGACCGCCCTTCTTCTTATGCTCATGGTCAGTCTTATAAGTCTCACATCACAGACTCTTTACAGGGCTACTGCTGATGTGGAGAGAGCTTCGCTGGTGCCTCTCTGCGAGGCGGCAGTAAATGAGGCTATAATAAAATTGAAACTGGACAGAACATGGGGGAAGAATAAGGGAAAGGATAAGAATGAGTATCTCTTTACCTCTTTCGGCGAACAGGATATATCTGTGACAGGCCTTGATGTAAATAAATTTAAACTTCTTGATACGAATTATCAATCAAAACTCAGTTTTCAGAATAAAGGCTGTTTTTATATAACCTTTGACCCGAATGATCCCGTATTCGGCACTTCCAGAAAACTTTATTCTGTTAATAATCTTGACAGTGATGCCGCCGTCCCCGGATGGCGCGGAGATGTTCCTCCCTATACTGCTGATATTATTGTTACTACTGCAGTCGGAAATACTGTAAGGCATGTAGAGGTATTTTTAACCCTTACTATGTCAGGTTCTAGAATGAAAAATGGTTCCAGAGGGACTATTGCTTTAAAGACCAATCAATTTAATTTTTCCAGTGTCGACACTACTATTGCACCTGTCATACATTCCGATGCAAATTCTCCTTCTACTGACTCTATAAAGATCGAACAGATAGGTAAAGACTGGTGGGGACTCAATCTCTCCAAGGATGCCGTTATATCAGGAGGCAGTAGTATATCTGTCCCTCACCCATGGGGCCTGTTCCTGAGAATATAAAAGAAAATCAACCTCCACAGCAGGTTCCTGCTCTCCCTGTAAATGACCTTGTAAAAGGCGTTAAATTTAATCCCACTCCTCTTCCTTCAGGCACTTATATTATGAGAGGAAATACACTTAATTATTATAAAGAGGAAAGTGAAAATATAAAAGATTTCGCTTCTATTACACCTTGTGCTACATATAAAGGAGACTGGGGCAGCAAGACCGAGATAGTTCCGGGGGTAGTAGTTAATGATTATGCCATAGAGATTTCCAGGAATATTAAAGTAGCAGCACCTGAAGGTACTGCTGCCCCTAAGCCGGGTAAAACAGGAAACCTTTTTATAAAAGGCATACCGGTCAAGTTTGTCAGCAAAGGTGTCTGTCTTTATGCAGATGCTCCCGATGCGAACTGGGATACTGCTACGAGTAAATATATTTACGGTAATGTAGAGATTGACGATGACCCTGATAAAGATAAGGATACATGGGATAAACTGCTGGAAGGAAAGGGAAATATTTATGCAAAAGGTGCTATATCTCTTAACGGAGGAGTAATAGATGCTGGTGTCACCTCCGATGATATAGCTCTTTATGCCCAGGGAGATATAAAACTGGATGTAAGACATAATACCCTGTTCAAAGGTCTTATTTACACCAATGGAGATTTTTATGCCAGTGTCGGGAAAGGTAAAGAATGGGGAGAATTAGTTATAGAAGGTGCACTCATTGCAGCCGGCAAAAGCAAAGAGGATGGATATACGGCCGAACAGGCCGCTACAGATCCGGGAATTATAAGTGCAGAAGCAGATAAAATAAGCATTAATTTTGATGATTCCGTTCTCGCACCGCTTACATATGGAGGAGGAGCTTATGCGCTCAGAATTTTATCATGGCATGAATTTTAAATCCAGAGGACTTGGGTTTGCAGAGGTACTTTTTTCCATCGGTATAGTATCCGTTGTTATTGTTACTATTGTAGGAACTCTTTCAAGCGGTCTTGAAGCTTTACAAAAAGCTACTGCCTATAATCAGGCTATGATAATAGGACAGAGAACTATTGAATATTATAAATCGATGAGCTATGCTTCTTTAGCTTTACATGATGAAGCTCATCCTGAAATAACGAAAACAAAGGATGGTTTTATTATAGAAGTTACAGTAATAGAAGCACCTTATACCACTGCTTACCCTGATATGAAATATAAGAAATTGACTGTGAAAGTATCAAAAGCCGAAGGTGTTGGAAGCGATGTGAAACTTAAAAATGACCGAAAAAAATCTTCTGTCACTCTGGAAACTATTATTATAGAAAATTAATTTAAAAGTATAGGAATTTTTATTTTTAAAGGATTAAAATAAATTTTTAGATGAAAATTATGTAGAGGTAATCTGTCTGAATAATTTATCCTGAAATTTTATTGCCGGGGAATTTTGTATCGAAATGGTGCAAAATTCCCCTTTGTACTTTTTTTGTAATTTTATTAAAATTACTTTTATATTTAGTATAAATTTGTTATAATTTTTATATACTATATGTTGGTTATTGTATTCATAGATAATCCTGGTTTTATAGAATTACAAGGAGAATATTATGAGTGATAATATAGAAGACAGGCAGTTGAAAGAAAATGGTGTGGAAAAAAAAACTGAGAAAAATAAAGAACTGGACGTCGAAATAACGGAAGAAAAGTCTGCAGAACCGGCCGCTGAAATGACAGAAGTAGAGCCGGCAGGTGAAAATGAAATTAAATCCAAAAAAAAATCTTCTCAATCTAACATTGGTAAAAATGTTATTACAAAAAGACTTTCAAAAGATAAGCTTGAAGAATATTTAGATGGACGGCCTGATGATAAAAAAAGGAAAATTATAATAAAAAAAGTACAGACAAAATCTGTTGAAACGAAAACTCCTGACATAACCCCTGAATCTGTAGAAGAAAGAAAAGTCATAGAAACTGAAGAGACTAATCAAGAAGTGGAAAAAAGCTATATAGATCTTGCCGCAGATTATGCTCTCCCGTCAGCGGAAGGCGGGCATATTAAACATGATGACCTGGTTCCTTCTGACTGGAAAGAGAAAAAAATTTCGTCTTATGTAAAAAAACCTGAAGGTAAACCTGCCCTTACACCCTTTAAAGAAGGACATGTGTTGTCTGAAAGATATGAAATTTTAGATAAACTTTCCGAAGATATAAACGGAGTGGTGTATAAGGTAAAGGATCTCAAGGAAGAAAACGAAAAGAATGTTATAAAATCCGTAAAAGAAATACAGTATGTTCCAGGCGAAGGTATTTCAGAAGAGATTATCGGCGATACTCTGAAAAGACTTGATAGAATGACTTCATTCCTTACCGATGTCGATCATCCGAACCTTTCGAAAATATATGATTATTTTTCTATTGTTGAAGAAAATAAAAGTGCCAGATTTTTTATAGTAACAGAGTTTATAGAAGGTAATACTCTTGAGGAATTGATGAAAGTCTATTCACAGGATGGAACACCTATACCGTTGAAAACAATTTTCAGCATTATGGAAAAACTCTGTGATGCTCTTTATTATCTTCACAATAAAAAACCTTTCCCTGTAGGTTTCGGTGATTTAAAACCTGCAAATGTAATGATGGCCATTGATGGTTCCATAAAGTTTATAAATTACGGCATAGGAACTTTTTTTGATACTGAAAAAGACGGAACTATGGCCAGCCGCGGTACCCTTGGCTATGCCGCTCCCGAACAGAGGGGAGTGGACTTTACCAATACAAAAGCAGATATTTTTGCTCTGGGTGTAACAGTTTATTATATGCTTACAGGTGTGAACCCGGAGGAACACCCCTATGACTTTAAACCTCTGAGAAAACACAAAAGATTTGTTTCTGAAAAGGTTCAGAGGTTTATAGACAGATGTCTTGAAATACATCCTGATAACAGGCCCGATATAAATGCAGTGAAAAAGCTTATGGAGAAAGTGGATCTCCATGAACTGGATCTGTTTTATGCCTTAAAAAAGAAGGAAGAAGAGTTTAAGAAACAGGAAGAAGAAATAAAGCAAGAAGAACTTCCTGCGCCTCCTGCCATGTCTCAGGAAAAAGTTGAAGAAATTATAACCGATTTTAAAGTAAAAAATCCATTTATTGCCTCACGGTATGGTATAATTTCCCTTTTACTTTTTCTTGGAGTTTTAATATGGTTTCTTTATAATACCTCCAGTTATATTTCAAACATGCCCAAAAAAGGTAATTATCTTTATATGACTTCGCCCGTGGATTTTACTGTTAAAGAGTTAAATCTTCATAACAATGATTTTAAAAATTTTCTGGGATTACCTGTTAAAGGAGGCCCTCTGTGTTATTCTAAAAAACACCGCTGCCTCTATATGTTCAGTTACGGAGATAATAAAATTTATGAAATAAATATAGACACAGGGAATATTGTAAGAACAAAGAAAATGGAATATGGTACTTCTAATATGATCCTTTCAAGTGATGAAAATATTCTTTATGTACTTAACAGCGTTACAGATAGAATTAGTTTTATAAAAACGGAAGATCTCGATGCAGAAAGAAGTTCTGCACAAGTTGGAAGAAGTCCTGTTTATGCCTCTCTATCGCTTTCAGGAGACAGAATTTTTATAACCGGAGAAAGAGATGAGACTATAACTGTTTTTGATACTAAATATTTTATAATAAAGAATATTTTAACCTTTACCGGCGATAAGCCTAGAGGTGCTACAGGAGATAAAGATATTGCTTATGTATGTCTTTCTGATACCAGTAGAATTGCCAGAGTGGATTTAATGACAGGTAAAGTATTGCAGTATATTGCCATTAACGGAGATCCTTTAAATATACTATTATATGCCGGTGAACCGGACAGATTTTATGTTACAACCGGATTAACAGGTTCCATACAGGCCTTTGATAAGAATACTCTTTCTTCTGTTACAGAACAGAAGTATACAGGTTTTAAAATCTTGAATTCTATGTCTCCCGGTGATGGCAAAATTTATATACTCGGGGAAAGCAACTATGTGAAAAGCTCTTCTATAGCTGTTTATGATATTTCCAGAGTAAATTTGAATATTATAAAAAGCAATTTCCCACTTGCTTTTATGACTTTTGTGAAGATTTAATTTTTTGCGTGTTTTATTTACAATTGGATTAAAATATGTTACAATTATAATAAAATGTTTTTGAGGAGTTTAATGAATTGAAGAAGATTAAATTTTACCATGGTTTAACATTACTTGAATTAATGATATCTATCTCTATATTTTTAATTTTAATGACTTCTCTTTTTTATATATATGTTATTTCTACAAGAAGCTGGCTTAAAGTAAGGCAAAAAGTTGAGGTTAAAGATAGTGCCCAGATAACCCTTACAAGAATAGAAAGGGAGATAAGAACCAGTGCTATTAAGAGTATAGATATAGAAACTTATCCTCCATCTACGTCCAATAAAGGTATAGCTTTTCTTTCTTCCTGTAATGATTCCACCGGTTTAAGCGAATATGATGATGCTACGGCAAAAATGTTATGGAACAAATATATAATATTTTATCTTCGCGATGATGAAAAAGTTGTGCCCGATAATTATTATAAACTTTGCAGAAAAGAAGTTTCTATTAAAACTCTGAGCACCAATAACCGTACGACCAGACCTTTATATGCATTACCATACCCGCCTCTTGATGCCACTCCTCTTACACAGATTCATACTATGAGTGATTATATAAATAATAATGGTACAGGTGCTCCTTATGTAAGTGCTGAAAAAATTATAACCAGAAATATAACCGGTCTGAATTTTACATCTACTATCGATACAAAAAGAATTGAAATAATTGTCAATACAGGTAAACCTGTAGATCCCAGAAGAGCTTCAAGTCCTGCAAGTCCTGAAAAAATGGATTTTAAAGGTGTTGTAATATTAAGAAACAGTAATTAATTTCCTGATTTTACTAAGGAGGTAATCGTATGAATAGAATCAAAAGACAAAAAGATGGTTTTGCCATGGTGATAGTCCTTCTGATGACGGCTCTTCTGCTTATACTCATGGTGGCTCTTATTTCTCTTACATCTGATACCCTTTACCGTTCAACTGCAGCTGTGGAAAAAAGCACTATTGTGCCTCTGGCTGAAGCAGCTGTCAATGAGGCGCTTATTAGAATAAGGCTGAAGCCTTCCTGGGGAACTGGTAATGAAAAACTTTTAATGAGATTTAATAACCAGAGAGTGGATATTGCAAATATAGTCGAATCTAAGCTGCCAGTTGATGCAGGTAGCCAGTCCAATCTAAGCTATGGAAATAAAGGTTTCTATTATATAAGTTTTGATCCTAATGACGGGGCTTTCAATGGAAAGAAATATATTTCTGTCAATAATCTTGATCCCATACATAATCCTCCTTCTTCTACAGTCGGCTGGAGAGGGAAAAATATTCCCAATGGCACAGCAAGTATTGTTGTTACCGCAGCAGTGGGGAATACTGTCAAGCATATAGAAGTTCTGGTAAAGAAAACGCTCGGGGCAAAGAATACAACAGGTTCCAGAGGATATGCTTTGTTTGAGGATATTAATACCTTTTCTCTGTCATCACTCAATGGAAAGCCTTCATTTCATTCAAATGATAAAATAACCATTGATACATCTTCAAAAAATTGTATCATTGAAAATGGCGGTACAGTCAGTGCCACAGGTAACATTAAAGTTAACGGAAAGAACCAGACTAATAGTCCTTATTATACAGGTGTAACAAAAGAAATACCGGATGTTGACCCCAATGAATTGATTTCTAATATTAATTTCTCAACCAGTAAAATCCCTTCAGGCACATATGTAGTATCAGGTGATACTCTTTATTATTCTAATGTTGATGATGCCAATCCTTCTTCTGTTATTTCCAGCCCTACCAGTAGTTTTGCTAAAAATACCAATGTTAATGGTATAAGTGGCCTGGTATTTAATGGTTCTACTATACAGTTAAAAGACAATTTTCAGGTAGATTACGATGCCAATAACCCTGTAGCCGGAAAGACAGGTAATATTACCATATGTAATGCGACACTTGATATGGATGTCGTTATTGGCAAAGGAAAAGGCGCTGTGGTAGAGGGGTATACTCTCTATGCTCCAGGTAATGGTACCAGGGATTATACTGACGCTAATGCTGTTATCGGCGCTCCTTATTTATACGGTAATATGAAAGTAATAAATGACGGTACAAAAGATGTAATAATTGGCCGTGGTAATTTCTATGCCAGAGGAGTGGTGTCTTTAAAGGGTAAAACTATATCGGCAGGTTATTCTCCTGAACAGGTAGCCCTTATTTCTGATGGTGATATAAGTCTTAACACTACTGAAAGCTCTTCGTTTAACGGTCTTGTTTATACAAAAGGAGATTTTCAGGCCAGTATAACAGGAAAAAATGGTGCTCTGAACATTCAGGGCGCATTGATTGCGGCAGGTAAAGATACTGATGATGCTATTTACGATCCAGGTAAATTAAGAGTATATAATGCTGATACTGTAAACATTGTATTTGATGATAGTATATTGAGTATGTTTTCTTATGGAGGTGGTTCAGGCAGTGGGTTTATTATTGCTTCATGGCATGAATTTTAAATTTTATCGTAGAAAAGCCGGCATGTCTCTTGCAGAAGTCATGATGGCTACAACCTTTCTATCTGTTGTTCTTGTTACTTTGATAGGAACTATGACAGGCGGTCTTGAAGCACTCCAGAAAGGTACTAATTATAATCAGGCAAATATAATAGCCAATAGAACTATTGAAGACTATAAAACTATGGATTATGGCACTCTCTGTGATTCTAATAGTACTGTAGATGGTTTTGATGTAAAGGTAAAGGTTAATACAGGTACCTATAACTTTAATAGCCTAACTGAATCTTATAAACAGGTAATAGTTGAGGTGTCAAATAAAGAGTATATGTCAAAAAATAAAAAAAAAGGTGCCTATGTGAAAATGGAAACTATTTTTATAAAGTTAGATTAAAGAATATTTGTATCCTCTGAAAACCTTGTAGTTATGAATATAAATGAAGCCTATGTTAAAACGGTAAAAAAAATCAATAAAAAGATTATTTTTTATATTTATATCTGTTTTTTTCTATCAGGTATGTGTGCCCTCATATATCAGATTCTGTGGAGCAGAATGTTAAGCCTTATTTTCGGTCATACCACTTTTGCCATAAGTACTGTTATTACTGCTTTTATGGCAGGTCTTGCCCTGGGAAGTTATTTACTGGGAAGATGGGCGGAAGGTGATAATAAGCTGAAAACTTTTATGGAAAAATCCGGTATTTCTCCTTATTTTCTTATGTATGGTTTTCTTGAAATTTTTACAGGCCTTTACTGTCTGTGTACACCATCACTTTTTAAAATTGTAGAATTTAGCTATCTGCGATTTTCAGATTTAAATTTTTATGCTGCAACTGTTATTAGATTTATCCTCTGTGTCCTGGTTTTACTTCTTCCCACCCTTTTTATGGGAGGAACTCTGCCTTTATTATCAAAGTTTTTAATAAAAAGTTCCAGTGAATTAAGTAAGAAGCTAGGCGGACTTTATTCTATCAATACCTTCGGAGCGTTTTTTGGTATTATTATGGCCGGCTTTTATTTAATCTCTGCCTTTGGTATTACTTTAACTCTCAGATTTGCAGCAGTTATAAATATATTAATCGGAATCTTTGTCTATTTTCTGAATAGAAATCCTCAGAATATATTCATTTCTTCATCAGTAGAAAAAGATGTTTCCTGTGAAATAATTATAGAGAAAGATAAGAGATTAATCTGTCTGTCAAAGATGATTTTTATAATATTTGCTTTTACCGGGTTTTCTTCTATGATTTATGAACTGGCATGGACAAGAGTACTTTCCCTTTCTCTAGGCAGTTCGACTTATGCTTTTTCCACTATGATTGCCACTCTTCTTTTTGGTATTGCTGTAGGCAGTATACTCTACGGTTATCTTTCCAGACATAAAACGTTTGACCATGGAAGCTTCGGATGGCTTCAGGTTTTTATTTCCCTTACGTCTCTTTTAATAATATTACTTCTGGGAAGAATACCATTATATGTTATAGAGTTATTTTCAATAATTAAACATTTTCCCTATCATATAATCTTACTTGCCAATTTTATCGTCTGTTTCTCTGTTATGATAATACCTGCAATACTTATGGGGATTGTTTTACCTCTGGCAGGACAGATCTATACACAAAATATCAGAGAAATAGGTAAAAATATCGGCGATATTTATGCAGTAAATACCATTGGATGTATTATCGGTTCTTTTCTTACAGGTTTTGTATTTATTCCTTTTCTGGGGATACAGAATTCCCTGAGAATTGCTATAGTGATTAACCTGCTGGCAGGAGTCGTAATACTCTATAGATATTTTAAAGAAAAGGTATGTAAAGTAATAATTATATGTTATGGAGTAATAATTATATTTATATCTTTTTATATCCCTTCATGGAATCCTGCCATAATGAACAGTGGCTCTGCCATATATTCAGAACAGCATATGAACGGGTATAGAAAAGAATATAAAAAAAAGAAAATCGGATGGGATGAATATTTCAATAACTTCAGCACGGGGAATATTTTGTTTCATAAAGATGGTATAAGTTCTACAGTAGCTGTTTATAATACAGATGGAACTTTATTTTTACGGGTAAATGGGAAAACAGATGCGTCTACAGGCAGTGATTATGGAACTCAATTGATTTCAGGATATTTGCCTGTTTTTTATCATGATCATCCAGAAGATGTCTTTATTATTGGCCTCGGAAGCGGAATAACTGCAAAAGCAGTTCTGGATTTTCCTGAAATAAAATCTGTTACCTGTGGAGAAATAGAACCGGCAGTAGTGGAGGCCAATTGTTATTTTGAAGCTTATACGGATAAAATTTTATCTAATCCGAGGTTTAACATTAAAGTTGATGATGGAAGAAATCTTCTTTTATCTTCGAAAAAAAAATATGATATTATTATTTCAGAACCATCGAATCCGTGGATTGCAGGTGTGGGAAATCTCTTTACAAAAGAATTTTATGAAATCTCCAGGAGTAAACTTGCGAAAGACGGTATATTTTGCCAGTGGTTTCAATTTTATTCCATGGATTGTAAGGATATTGAAATGATTTTGAGAACTTTTTATTCTGTATATCCTGAAGGGGTTGTATGGATAGGAAGTTATGGAGATTTTATCCTTCTCGGTTCGGAAAAAGAACTTCTTTTTGATTACGAACGTTTTTGCAATTACTACTATAATAATGACAACATATATAACTCTCTTAATTCAGTTGGAATAGACACTCCTGATGTTTTGTTTATTTACTATGTAATGAAACAGGGTGAACTTCCTCTAAAGAAAGGTATTTTAAATACAGATGACCTTCCTTTACTGGAATTTTCTGCTCCGAAGAGTTTATATCTGGATACCGTAGATAAGATTAATATGAAATATTTTTATCAATATAAAAAATCTATAATACCTCCTCTTAAAGATAAAAAAATCGTCAGGGATTTGACCTATAATTTTTCTATAAAACTTTTCGATTTTTATTATTCAACAATACCTGAATTTGCAGATGTCCTGTTAAATAAACTTCTTGAAAAAGGACCTGAAAATTATGCTTTGAACATGGTAAAAGTTAAAAGACAGATAAAAATTAATAAAATACTTATGGCAGAAGAAGAATTATTGAAATTGATTTCAAAATATCCTTCAAATTATCAGAGTTATTTTGAACTATTAGAACTTTATAAAAGTCAGGGAATGACTCTTAAAGCCAATAATATCCTTACAAAGATCAGAGAAGTAGATAAAGACGGAAAAATTTAATTATCTATCCTGCAAGGCCGAAGAATAATCCCTCTATAGCCGGGAGGCATGGAGGGAGTATTCTTTGGAGTCCTCGAAACAATTTCGCCGGTGACCGGGCTACATGGTAGTTTATAAATCTACAGTGTTTTCCCATACTCCGTGAAGGTTACAGTATTCGAGAGCAATAAGGCTCTTGAACTGATCTTTTTTTATACATATATGGGCACATGGTTCCGATACGACAGGCGCAATGTCTGCACTCAGGAGATGAACCAGCTGGCCGTTTTCCTTTACTCCGTACAGCTGAATCCAGGCAATATGATGTTCCACCGTATTGGGATGTTTTACTTCTTTCCCTACAATTACGGTTACGTCTGTTTCATTGCAATCAGCACAATGTTTTACCTCAATAAAAGGAACATGTTTTTCTTTTCCTTCTTTGTCTGCACCTTTCAGTAATTCTCCGAATTTCATATTTAATCCCTCCCATTTAAAATGTTGTAGTTTAAATTTTACAGGTATGCTTTTTCTATGTCAAGTATTTATAGTATATTTCATAATTTATTAGAATTTAAGTTTTCGTGACGCGTAACGCGTAACGCGTGACGGGTTTAATCCCTGCGCATCACGCATTACGCTTTACGTATTACGACGTCATTATGTATTGACAATACATATTATTGTGTGTATTATTTATTCAGAGGTGAAAATACATTTATCTTTTAAATAAAATGGAAAAGATATGCGAGTTCAAGTTGCTGCAATAAATGTGCAATGAGGATAATCACCACGTATGTAAGCAACTTCTGTTATGGCATATCTTTGTTATTAACATATAATAAAAATTATTAAATGTCAAGTTTTTTATATATTACATTGAATCTGAAGTCATTATAACCGTAATTGTTGATTTCCTGGGTAAATATTTCTACGGAAACAGATGACAGGTCGAGATTAAAAAACCACTGTCTGTCATAATACAGATGGTCCAGTCCTTCATATTTTTTCTTATATTCCTCTTCACCGATACTGTCTCTCTTTGCCTTCTCTATATTATTCTTAAAATTAATATCTGCAACATCCAGTATGGCAACGGCTTTTCTTGCTTTACATAACATTTTTTTTAAGACTTTTTTTGCATAATCATAAGAAGGGAAATAAAAAAAAGCGCTGTTTGAAACAAGAATATCATATTTTACATCTGTTTCAATATCTGTAGCTTCACAGCAGGCAAAATCTTCTTCCGGCATAACGGATTTTGCAGTATTTATTAAATTTTTTGAATAATCAATTCCTCCGATTCTATGGCCTTTTTCATAAAAAGGATATAAAAAGGCACCGCTTCCGCACCCTGTTTCATATATACTGTCAGAGGAGGTTATATTGATTTTTTTACTTATAAATTCTATATAATCCAGCCAGTCTTGAGAGGAAATTTTTCCCGTTTCACTGTCAAATCCATCGATTTTAATAAGCGTTTCCAGGTTTATTAAACCTTCTGTGTGTCTCTTATTCCATATATCTTTCCATTTATTCATACTTATCCATCTGTTCCCTCCAGCAATTGAAGCCCCAGAGATAAATGTTTACCGCTCATTTCCGTTCTTTCCGTATTAAACATATATTCCTTTATGCCTTTAACAAGTAATCTGTTTAATTCAGGTGTTCTCACACTTACTCTGAAATAATTTTTCCCCCGTACTCCCTGTTTATTTATGATTTTTATGAGTATATTGTATGTTATAAAGAGATATTTTTGAAGTTCTTTAACATGGCCCTTCGGTAATTTACAGAAAAGAAAATTTGTCCCTGACGGGCCTGTTATATAAACAGATGTTTTTTCCAGAGATTTTTTTAAATGTTTTCTGTTCTCCCTGATTTTTCTGATTGAATTATAATAATCATCTTTATATTTACCAATTCTGTCCAGGAAAAATTCTGCAAAAGAATTTATATTCCATATAGGAAGGTTTTCTCTGAGTGTTTTTATTATTTTTTTATTACATGTAATGGCACAGCCAAGTCTTATCCCAGGTATGCCGTATTCTTTGCCAAAACTTTTGACTATTATTAAATTTTCATAGTTTTTATAGAGTCCTGTAATACTTTCACTTTCTTTTGCAAAATTCATAAAGGATTCATCTATGACTATATATCTGGCAGAAGTTTCCGTAAGAAGTCTTATTATATCTTTTCTGGATATAATTAACCCTGTAGGATTATTCGGGTTTACAAGTATGATCTGTTGTGCCTGTTCTTTTTCTGCAGTTGCAATTAATCTTTCAATATTTACGGTAAAATTATCTTCTTCTGTTGGAAAATAGATTGAATTATATTCTTCCTTTACATATTCTCCGAATGAAGGCAGAGGAACCAGACTTTTCCCGGATGTAAAACATTTAAACAATTCTTTAATTATCTGGCATGAACCGTTACCTAAAACGACATGTTCTCCTTCAACTTCAAATGGCAGGATTTTCCTGGTTTTGTCAATGAGTATTCTGTCATTTGACGGATAGCAGGCAATAAGGTTTTTTGTGTAATTTTTTATTTCTTCAATAAATTCATCGGAAGGGAAATAATCATTGTAAAGGAGATTAAAATCATGGAATTTATAATTCCAGTAACCTCCGAAAGATGTTGATAAATAATCTATTTTTTCATCATCTGATGAAAAGAGATATCTTGCAATACGAAGATCTTCCATATCATCTATTTCATACCATGATTTACTCTTTACCGGTTTTGCATATATGTCCTGTTTCCCTATGAACACAAGGAGTTTTAATATAATCTCATAATAGCTGTTTTTACTCTGTGTTTTCATATATATTTCCAGTGTTGGCAGAAATATTTCTCTGAAGAAATCTTTATTAAAATGATATAAATTTAGCGTTTTATAAAGTCCCTTTAAGCTTGAATGTCTTTTCTGGGTAATTATATTTGTTATTCTGTCATTGGAATCTATTTCAAGGGCTGTTCCTTCCATGTAATGTTCATAGTTATCCACGAGTGCTATATTTCTATCTGTATTGAATAGATCTTCTATGATTATATGATCGAAATATACATCGCTTTCGAATAAAATCAGATCATTTGTTATAAATTCACCTGCAAGCCACAGGGAATAGATGTTATTTGTTTTTTCGAATATTTCGTTTTCTATATAGTTTATATGAAGTTCTTTATATTTACCATGAAGTCTTTTTATTATATCTTCTTTTTTATATCCCACTACAATATGGATTTTATTTATCTGTTCACTGTATGGTATGAGACTGTCCAGAATATTTTCTATTATGGCCCTGTTATTCACCTCGACAAGGCATTTAGGCATTTCCATTGTATAGGGAAGAAGCCTTTTGCCTATGCCTGCAGCAAGGATTACTATGTCTTTTTTCATTGTTTTACTCCTTTATGTAAGAATCGTAACGCGTAACGCGTGACGCAGGTAGAATTATTACTGCAGTGACGGTATAATGTTGTTATTTATCTCGCCCTCAGTAATATGGATTATTCATACTCATTGCCCATTACGCTTCTTTAAGAATTCCGAAAAAGCTTTATCTATGATTTTTATTGTTTCTTCTTTACTGAAATTGGTTTTATAAAATATGTTTTTTGCAGAGCCGGGATATGTTGCATTTTTCAGTGACACATCCAGTTCTGAAATATGAGACATTTTTACCGAGTCATCCAGGACAGGTGCAAACAGATATGATGAAAGCTCAAGTAATTTAATTTTTTCCCATGACAGGTCTTTACCTTTAATGAAAATCACCTTTTTCTTCATATAAAGACCTTCCGTAAGAGGTGTACCGTTACTTCCTATGACTGTTTCACTGGATTTTAATTTTTCAATTTTTTCTTCTGTTTTTTTCAGGAGAATAATGTTTTTGTTTTCTTTAAAGGCCCTGTCAAGTTTATCGTAATACAGTGAAAATGCCCCCGGATGGAGGCTTACATAACAGGTATATTCAGGTGATATATGTTCCAGTATTTCTACTGCCAGATCCATTTCTCCCCAGTCGGCCCAGTAGGAAGGGCAGAGATAAATCTGATTTTTATTTACAGTGCTTTCCCTGTAATATTCCAGTGCTTTTAAATATCCCACTTTTTTGATTTTCTTTTCTGTTTCCCTCCCTCCTCTTTTATATTCCTCTTCTTCCATGGGGTTTGTAGGCCATAACTGGGCAAAATCTCTTAACGTCTTCAGCCTTATTTCAGTATTGGGACTGTAGGTAAACCATCTTTTAGGAGAACACCCATGTTCTATAAAGATTTGTTTTATATCGAGTTTATTGAACATGGTATGTATATCTATATGGGTAAGATCTGCCCAGAAGGCTATGTTTATATGGTTTTTTTTCTTAAGTTTTCTCATCTCTTCCTGCAGTTCTTTATCTTTTTTATTCAGGTGTATGAATTCTCCTCCGTAATTATTCCTGAGAAAATCATACTGAGAATAGAGGTATTCTTCTCTACCAGCGGGAAGTATATAGGTAATGTGATATTTCATTATAATAGCTATCAGCTTTCAGCTCTCAGCTGTCAGCTTTTATTCTCCTCTTCATTGATGGTACCCGTCACATGTTACGAGTTACGATTTTATTAATTGAAGGGACAGATTACCTTTGAGTTCTTTAACTCCTTTCGGAGAGGTGTTTTCCGTGTGGGTAATATCGAGACTGTTGTTTGAAGCAGTATTTTCCAGATTTTTTCCGACATAGAATAAGGGGGGGGTATATTCACTGGAATTAAGAGTATTTCCCATAGATTTTATTTTCCCGAGAGTTTCAGGAAATTTATCTATGATATATTTATCCCCTTCTTTTTTCCCGGTAAAAGTAAATTCATATTCAGTTTTGTCCCAGGAGAAGCCTATTTTTGTTCCGTCTCCGAAAGATAGTTCTGCTACATCTTTTTTCGGAAGTAAAATTTTGCCTTTCCCTGAAAGTGTGTTGTCTTTATATACTTCCATAGATACTTCTTTAAATTCCATATCCCAGTTCATTTTTACAGGGAAATCTTCGAGGAGCATTTCATAGTTGCCATTTCCGCTGCCTGTCCATGTTTCTATTTTTTCCTTAACCTCTGCCACGGCAGAAGGTGCAGTTTCCGGTGTCTTCTCTTCTGTTACGACAGCAGTTTTTTCTGTTACTGGAGACGGACTGGCTGTCTCTTCTGCCTTCTTCTGACAACCAGTAGATAAAGCAATAATTAATATTAACAGTATCGGTAGAAATTTTTTCATAATTTTGTTCCTCCCATTAGTTATTTTTTTTAGAATATTCGTTAACGTATATTCTTTTTCCTTCCCAATTATTATATCAAAGGTTTTTCACAGGAGAGTCATTATTTTCATTAAAATTATCTGGCCATCTCAATACAGGTATTTTAATTTTTTTGAAGAATTTATTATGTTACTTCATTACTGATCCTCGCGTCACGCGTCACGCGTCACGCGTCACGAATTTATTATGAACAAAACATATGCCCAGGTTATAACAGATATTGATTTAAAGGAAAATTCACATTCCTATACCTATCTTGTTCCGGATGACATGATTGATACGGTATGTCCCGGAATGACTGTCCTTGTTCCTTTCGGCAGGAGAAACGTTATAGGGTATGTAATAGAAATTTCTTCTTCCGGCAATCATGGAGGGCCATATCAAATAAAATCTCTGTTAAAAGTTTTCAGGGATGAAGTATGGATAAACGAGGAACTTCTTTCTCTTGCCAGGTGGATGTCAGATTATTATATGTGTTCCCTTACATCTGTTCTTAAATGTATATTTCCCTGCGGAATAAGAAGAAAAAAAGATGTTAAAATAACAGTCAATAAGGGGGCAGAAAATTTGACAGATTCCATTAAATCAAAGGAATTACTCCCGGTGTTTCAGATTATTCTCACATGTAAAACTCTGTCTTTATCTGAACTTTCAGGCCATACAAAAATTCCTCGTGAAGAACTTAAAGGATTTTTAAATACTCTTAAAAAGTCGGGTCATATAACGTTGAGTGAAAATTATCTGCCTCCGGCAATGAAAGCCAAAATTATTCATCTGGTGAGCCTTAATACGGAAGACAGTGTTATAGAAAAACTGGAAAAATCAAAAAGAACTAAAAATCAGGCTCTCATACTTAAATATCTTAAAGAACATAACAATAGATTTACCCTTACGGAAGTGGCTGAAAAAACTGCTATGAGTCTTTCTACTGTAAGGACTTTAAAGGAAAAAGGTTATATTACCCTTAAGGAGGTTGAAGTAAAACGAAATCCTGTCACAGAAGGAGTTATTTCGGAGACAAATAATTTTATCCTTACGGAAGAACAGAAGAAAGCTCTTTCGGCTATATCTGTGAGTCTTAAAGAGAAAAGATATGAGCCATGTCTGCTCTACGGTATAACGGGAAGCGGAAAAACAGAGGTTTATCTTCAATCTATTTCATGCTGCCTTTCTCTTGGTCGTCAGGCTATCATGTTAGTTCCTGAAATTTCCCTCACGCCTCAGACGGTGGAAAGATTTTACAATCGTTTCGGAGATAAGGTGGCTTTACTTCACAGTAAATTGTCGGAAGGGGAAAGATATGACGAGTGGAGAAGGCTCAGAGACGGGGAAGCCTCTGTTGCGATAGGTACAAGATCCGCCCTTTTTGCCCCTGTTCCCGAACTGGGTCTTATAGTTATAGATGAAGAACATGAGAATTCATATAAACAGGACTCCATTCCCAGGTATCATGCAAGAGAAGTGGCCATGGAAAGGGCAAAACTTACAGGTTCAGTTCTCATACTTGGCAGTGCCACACCTTCAATAGAAACTTTTTATATGGCAAAGGAGGATAAAATAAGGCTCTTCTCTTTACCTTTTCGTGTGGAAAATAGAAAATTACCGTCTGTTGAGATTGTAAATATGAGTGAAGAACTTAAAGAGGGTAATAAAACTATTTTCAGCTATCCCCTTCAGAGAGCCATATGGGAGTGTCTTGATAGGAATGAAAAGATAATGCTTTTCCTGAACAGGAGGGGCTATTCTTCCTTCATACTCTGCCGTGATTGTGGCCATGTTCTGAAGTGTAAATTCTGTGCCGTTTCCCTTAATTATCACAGTGACAGAAGGTCTCTTACATGTCATTACTGTAATTATGAGGAATTACTGCCTCAAACCTGTCCTTCCTGTAAGAGCAGACGCATTAAATATTTCGGTGTCGGCACACAGAAGGTTGAAAGTGAAGTAAATAAATTTTTCCCCATAGCAAAAACCATAAGGATGGACAGTGATACAACTTCAAGAAAAGGAGCACATAAATTACTGTTGGAAAGATTTTTAAAAGAAGACAGAACTGTTTTAATAGGTACACAGATGATTGCAAAGGGGTTGGATTTCCCGGAAGTAACCCTTGTAGGCATAATAACTGCAGATACTGCAATCAATCTTCCTGACTTTCGTGCAGGGGAAAGAACGTTTCAACTGCTTACACAGGTTTCGGGAAGGGCCGGCAGGGGAGAACTGCCCGGAAGAGTCATTCTTCAGACCTATGCTCCCGAACATGCCGCTGTCGTTGCTGCCAGTAAACATGATTTTCTGTCCTTTTATGAGAAAGAAATACTGGAAAGAAAAGAACTTGGTTACCCACCGTTTGAAACTATAATAAGAGTAGTTTTCACAGGTAAAGATGAAAGAACTGTAAGAATGACTTCCGAAGATATGGCCATGTGTTTGAGAAAATTACTGACTCCGTTGGAAGGACTCGTCCTGGGGCCTTCAGAAGCACCTCTTGTAAAAATTAAAGATATGTACAGATGGCATTTTGTTTTAAAAGGTGAACATTCCAATATACTTCGTAATATACTGAGAAAAACGTTCAGTACTATGTCTCTTAATCACAGCGTCAGAATTTCCGTAGATGTAAATCCTGCAGGAATGATGTAATCGTGATGCGTAATACCTGTTGCTATTATTTTCTAAATTTATTATAATATAATTAAACATTGGTCAAAAGAGTAATTAAAAAATCTGAATAATGTGACTTGATAATTAAAAGGAGGTGTTTTATTTGGGTCTGATTCTATCTTTAGAAGAAGAAGGACTTGCCGCTAAATGGCTTATTATCATAGGCATAGCCATAATATTGATTTCAGTAATTACAGAATGTGTCCTTTTTTTCCTGCAGGGTGGAATGAGCCTGGGCGTAAGACTTGATTTTCCGTCAATGGTATGGTACTTCGGACTATTTCTGATTCTTATAGGTATTTTATTACTTGTTAAAAATATTGTTCTTCCTCCCTCTGAAAAAAGGAAAGTAGAAGAAAATTTTAAAGTTAAATTATTGATTTTTTTCGGAGTTCTCTGTCTTATTTTTACCATAGTTGCAAGATTTTTCCTCATGAGTCTTGGCGGCATTATGTGTTATTCATGTTATGTAAGTTTTACCAGGCTCTCTATGCTGGTGGGAGCTTTATTTATACTTACGGGTATTTTTATGAGTTTTAAATATGCTATGGGATTGATGCTAAGCATTCTCTGGCCTTTTAAGAAAAGGCGTTAATCAGTGGATTTTTTTTAGATACTATCAGGTATTTACGCGTCACGCGTCACGCGTTACGCGTTACGTTTTTTTAAATCCCAAAAAGCCCCCGAAATAACATCTTTATCATTGTTTTAATGACATCTATAAATGTGTCACATGTTTTTTTACCATGATTATATATTTTTTGTTCTTTTACTGCTTTCTCCCTGTTACTCAGAATATAGGGATCATTTTTTTTGATTTCCAGAGCTCTGTTGTAACATTCTATGGCCTCTTCATATTTACCGAGGGTATGTAATATTATTCCTCTATCATTCCAGGCAGGATAATAGTCTCTATACAGTTCCAGAACTTTATCGTAACATTCCAGGGCTTCCTGATATTTTCCCTGTTTATTCAATACATCTCCTCTGTTATGCCATATAATATAATCCTGTTGATTTAATTTTAAAGCATGGTCGTAATATTTAAGAGCTTCAATGTAATTTGATTGCTTGTGGAATATGACACCTTTATTATGCCATGCCAGGTAATAATCAGGGTTTATAGAAATCACTCTGTCATAACATTCCAGAGCTTCTTCGTATTTCCATTCATGTCTCAGAGCATCACCTTTATTTTGCCATAAAGTGTAATCATTTTGATTGATACTTAAAGCCCTGTTGTAGTATGTTATGGCTTCTTCATATTTTCCCTGGTTGTGACATATTATACCTTTGTAGTTCCATGCCAGATAGTCATCAGGCATAATTTTAAGAATTTCATCACAGCATTCCATAGCTTCTTCATATTTTCCCAGATATTTCAATATATCACTTTTTTTACTCAATAAAATATGATTTTCAGGATCCGGTTTTAATGCTTTATCGTAACAGGATAGAGCTTCTGTATAATTTCCCAGGCTTTTTAAAGCATCTCCTTTATTCTGCCATATAACAGGGTCTCTTTCATTGAGTTCCAGTGCTTTATTGTAATATTCTATAGCTTCATTGTATTTACACTGATTATAGGCATTTACTCCCCTGTTATTCCAGGTAACATAATAGAGAGGCTGTATGGAGAGAGCTTTATTATAACACTCTTCAGCTTCCATATATTTCTCTGTATGTCTTAAGGCATCTCCTTTGTTCTGCCATATGACAGGATCTTCTTTTTCAATTTCCAGAGCCCTCTTATAAAACTCTATAGCTTCTTCATATTTTTTCAGATTATGGGAAATTACACCTTTATTATTCCAGGCTATATAACATTTTTCATTTA
The DNA here is from genome assembly GCA_029555925.1 of Bacillota bacterium. The sequence goes on along the minus strand of JAKPQU010000370.1, from coordinate 38,490 downwards.
TCTCTATTGCTTTATCATAACATTTAATCGCTTCTTCGTATTTTTCCTGTTTTCTTAAAATATCCCCTTTATTTGTCCATATAAAGTCATTTTGTTCATCTAAATTGAGGATTTCATCATAATAAGCCATTGCTTCTTCATATTTTCCCTGGTTGAAGAGTAGAATGCCCTTACCTGTTAAAGCATTTACATCATCGGGATTAAGAGCCAATATTTTGTCTATGTATTCCAGGGCTTCTTTATGTTTTTCATGACTGAACATATTATATGAGCTCAGATTATGGACTGGCTCTGAGGATATCTTTGCTTTTTTTATATATGCTCCGGCAGAATCAATAATATCTTTCAGTTCTTTATATAATTTTTTTTTCTTTCCTTTTTCTTCTTCTATAGCCTGTGCTTCCGATGTGCTTAGCTGCCATTCTTTAATCTTTTTATCCAGTATTTTTCTCTGCTTTTCGTTTATATGACCTTCATGCTCAATAATTAATTCTACCATAAGACCATACAGATGGAGGTTGCCTGATTTTATTTCATTATTATTCCATGAACCGATTTCATTCATAGATATTTCCTCGCATCCTTCACTCTTACCCCCCCCCTCACTCTTCACCCTTCACCCCTCTTATTATCTTACCAGAATCTTTACTTTTTTTCAATAATTACATGTGATTATTTACCTATTATTCAAATTATTCGGTTTAATTAAGGCAATCTGGTATAAACAATTATTGCAAATATTTTTTAACTATACTTTCGCACTTTTTTATCAACCTTTTGATTTTATTGACTTCAAAGGTCAGATCTTTTGGTAAAATATATAAAAAATAAAAAGGATAAATTATATTTTAACTGAATTGTATGTTATCTTATGATATTATAATGTATTTCATAACTTATTAGAATTTAAGTCGTCGTGACGCGTGACGGGTTTAATTCCTGCGCATCACGCATTACGCTTTACGCATTCCGAGGTCATTATTTATGGATAGTTATGAAACTAACTATAAAAATACTGATCACTGCTCACTGAAAAAGGGGTGTTTTTATGAAATTTTATAAAATCTTAGTAGTTCTTCTTATATTATCTTTATTGGGAGGATGCGGAGGAGATACGACTGTAGCGAATCCTTCAAGTCCTACACCGACACCTTCTGTGACTCCTTCTACAACTCCGTCAGGTGCTTCTAAAGTCTGTTATGTTTATCTTCCTGTGGAATCATTGAAAAATCCTGTAGCCCAGATGGGATTGATGGTAAGTTTCGACCCGAATGTTCCTTCCGGTTACATGCCTGTTGCACAGGTAGACGTGTACGTTGATAACAGCTCTACTGCAATGGAAACCGATGCTTCCGGCCGCTTTGTGCTGAGTAATCTGTCTATAGGATTCCATATTATACGCCTGAAATATATGAGTTATCAGTCTGCCGAATATGCTGTTATAGTATCCGTGGAAAACACGTTAAATAAAATTCCTGTAGCTAATTTTAAGATTGTTCCTCAGGGTGCCATGACCTTATATCTTCAGGGAGAATTTGTAAGTTATCAGCTTGATACATATGCAGATAATATATTTGGCAATATTATTCATCCGGCAACAATATGGACAGTTGATGACAGTACAAATGCTTTTATTCTGGATAACGGTATGTTTTTTGCTAAAAAAACAGGAACCTATTATGTTACTGCCGTTGCTAAAGATGATGAAAAACTCTTTGATAAGTTAACCATAAGGGTGGAAAATAAGATTATAACAGTAACCGGAACAGTGAAAGACGGAAACGATAATTCTGTAGCCGGTGCCTGTGTCAGTTGTTATAATCAATTTACTATTACAGATAGTACAGGTGCATATAAACTTTATATACCATATGATTATAAGCTCACTTTAACTGCAACAACACCGGACGGCGGTTACGGCACTGCCGATATATCAGTTGGAGATAATGATTTTACAGTAGAAGCAGATATACTCATTGCCTATCCTGCCTATGATTATGTTTTTGTTACGAAATGGGGAGGCACGGGAAATGAAAATGGCCGGTTCAATGAACCTCATGGTATAACATCGTCCGGTGACGGCATTATTTATATTGCAGATAGCCTTAATCACAGAATACAGAAATTCAGTTCATCCGGCACTTATCTCAATAAATGGGGCAGTCTCGGAACGGGAAATAAAGAATTTAATTATCCATGGGATGTGGCGATAGATTCAAATAATACTATTTACGTGTCCGACAGTAGCAATCACAGAATAGAAAAATTTACATCAAAAGGAGATTACCTCGGGAAATGGGGGACACAGGGTACCGGTGACGGACAGCTTTATTACCCGAAGGGCATTGCCTTCGATAAAGCCGGGAATATTTATATAACAGACAATAATCATCGTGTACAGAAATTTACTTCTTCCGGTACATTTATTACAAAATGGGGAGGACATGGAAGCGGTGATGGCAATTTTGATTCCCCTGACGGTATTGTAATAGACGGTTCCGGTTATATTTATGTTGCAGACTCCGGTAATAACAGAATTCAAAAATTTGACAGTTCCGGCAAATTTTTGACTGAATGGGGAGGCTTCGGCACAGGTGACGGTCAGTTTGAATATCCCCTGGATGTGTCGGCAGATAGTTCCAATAACATATATGTAACGGACAGAGATAACGGACGTGTACAGAAATTTTCTCCTTCCGGCATATTTATTGCCAAGTGGGGCAGTGTCGGAACCGGTGACGGTAATTTTATGGAGCCATCGGGCATTACTGTAGATACATCGGGTACTGTCTATGTCTGTGACAGTGAAAATGACATACTTCAGGTTTTTGCACCGAAAAAAAACAGGGATTTTCGGGATTTGGGTGATTAACAGGACAGCAATTAATTTGCAGAAAGGAATAATTTTATGAAGTGTTTAATTTATAGAAAATATAATGTTTTTTCCCTGATTATTTATTTTATAGCTTCTGTTCTGATTCTGTCGGGATGTGGCGGCAGTGAAACTGTTGTAAATCCTGTCGTCCCCACGTCCACACCATCGGCTACTCCGACTGTGACTCCGCCATGGTCTGTAACTCTTTCAGATGTACAGTCTGCCATATCAAAAGATCCCAATGCCAAATGGATAGCAGGCAATACATCTGTAACGGAAAACTATACGGAAGAAGAGGCTAAAGTCCTCTGCAGCCTTGTTCCCGAAGAAAATAGTTCAGGTAAAAATTATGTTTCGAATATATCAGAGAAAACTCTTCCGGGAGCTTTTTCCTGGAGGAATTATAAAGGCAGTAACTGGATGACATCTGTTTGTGATCAGGGCCCTTATGGTACGGGCGTTGCCTTCGCTTCAACCGGTGCCCTTGAGGTTATAATGAGAATTGCCAGAGACGATGCAACCCTTGATGCGAATCTGTCGGAATGGTATCTCTGGTGGAACGGTACGGGAGGAAAGAACCCTGTACCTGGACAATGGTATCTTGACATTCCAGGGTTATTTCTTACTCTTAAAGGTACTGTAAGCGAGGCAGACTGTCCCTATTCACAGATACCCGGCTATACCGATCCCAATCAGAATGTTACTTACTACAGAGCCACAGAATACCAATATGTATCCGGTAAAGATAATATGAAAGAAGCAATACTTACAGGGCCTGTCGTGGGAGGCATGAAGGTATATGCTGATTTTTGTTATTATAAAAAAGGCATTTATAAGCATCTTACAGGCAATTATCTCGGAGATCAGGCAATTTTGTTGATCGGATGGGATGACAGTCAGAATTGCTGGATAGCAAAAAATTCCTGGTCTTCTGACTGGGGAGACGGCGGATATGTCTGGATAGATTATGACGGGATAAGAAATTACGGTTATTTATACAGGGGAATAACAGTGGTGGAACCTGTGTTGGAAAAGTGACTGCTGAGTACCGCAACAGGTAGAAGAGTATCTAATCTGCTGCGGTACCAAGGACTGAAAGAAAAACAACTCCGGAAAATTGTTAGAACAATTAGTATCCTCCCATCACGCGTTACGCGTTACTACTCACTTATCACTTTATAAAGAAAAATACTACTCCCATTATAATATACACTCCGAGTAACTGTGCCCCTTCAAACCAGTTGAATTCACCGTCTCCTGCCATAAAGCTTACAGTATAAACAGAACCGAATATGGCAAGTATTTCAAAGGGGCTGAATAATAAATCCATTGCAGGTTTGCCATTAATATGGCTGAATATGAGGCTTAAAAACACCAGAACCGGAGCTACAAAGAGAGCTATCTGTGTACTTGAACTGAGAGAAACATTTAATGAAAGATCTATTTTATTTTTCATTGCCATCATAACTGCCACACCATGTTCTGCTGCATTGCCTATAATGGCCACTATGATTACTCCTATGAAAATTTCACTCCATCCAAGACTTTTTACTACCTCTTCCAGGGAGCCTATAAGAAATTCACTTTCAAGGGCTACTCCCAGAGTGGCAATAATCAGCAATACCATTGCTTTTGTCTGGCTCCATTCTGCCTCTTCCACTTCATCTTTACTGTGGAAAATGTCTTTATGTGTATGGAGAGAAAATATCAGTCCCGCTACATATATAATAATGAGAACTGCTGCCACGCCTATGCTAAGTTCTTCTATAATGAAAATATCCTGTTTACCTGTGTGGCCTGTATAGTAGTATACTGCAGGAACCAGGAGTCCCAGTATGGCAAGCATAAGCATACTGGAATTCATACTGGACATCTGGGTGTTAAACTGCATTCTTTTATATTTCAATCCTCCTGCAAGCATACTTATTCCAAGAACCAGAAGGAGGTTACCTATAATTGACCCTGTGAGTGAAGCTTTGACTACATCGAAGTAGCCTCTGTAAAGTGCCATGGCGGCAATAATAAGTTCAGTAGCATTTCCAAAGGTTGCGTTAAGAAGTCCACCTATGGCAGGCCCTTTAGTAATAGCTATTTCCTCTGTGGCCTTACCGAGTAATCCTGCCAGAGGTATAATGGCAATAGCAGCGATAAAAAATATCGCTACTCCCCCTCCTATATGAGTAACTTCAAATATAATACTGATAATTACCATTATTATTGATGCGTAGATCATTATGGTATCGCTTTTCACTTTCTTACAACACTCCTTTTCTTATCTTAATAATCCCTTGCATATATTTATATATTTTTCAATATTGTAGAATTCATCCATGTCGGAATCGAGTTTTTTCAGTTTCATGAAATATTCTAGGGCTTCTATGAATTTACCTGCTTCAAGGGAAAATAGTCCGACCGTATAAAGAGCTTTTTTATGTGCCGGTGCTGCTCTGAGTGCCCTCTTTATACTGGTTATTCCATAATCAATACAGCCTGTTTCATAGAATTTCAGCCCCAGGAGATAATAGGACTGAAACTGCGTCGGATCAAGGGATATACTTTTTATAAGAGCTTCAATTGCTTCATCTTTCATATTCAAAGAGGAGTATTTTTTTGCAAGGTGATAGTAAATGGGAGCAAAATCAGGATTTTTTTTTATTGCCTCGAGGTATTCTTCTATAGAAGCTCTGATTTTCACTTCACCCGTGGAGTCCAGATGATTTATATATTCTTCTTTTTCATATTGCGATAATATATCCATATATTCGCCGGTGAGAGACAGGAATTCTTTATGAAAAGGAATTTTATTTATGCTATTTCTGTCATAATGTTCGTTATTGTCCAGGTATACACAGGCTGAATAGAGGTTTTCCGGTTTTTCTACAAAGTGGCCGAAGATTCTACAGAATCTTGGTCTTAAAGCATATATTCTACATATTCTTTTTTCTATATCACAGTAAGGACAGAGAGTTTTTTCATTATATTCTTTCCAAGATATGGTAATATCTCTGGAACGTGAGAAATAATTTATATAATCTATTTCAAGGGGAGTAATAAGGACTTCGGAAATATCCAGACAGCAGTCCATACAGAGACGGCAGTGTCTGGATTTATCCTTTAATACTGAGTCTATTTTATTATAAATTTCTGCAAGGTTATAGAAAAATTCATGTTTCATTTTATGTAAATTCAAATTTTTAAAAAAAAATCCTTCCTTGTGAAAAGTGAAAAATGAAAAAATGGATTTTACTTACTTTTCACTATTCACTAATAATAGATTTATAAAATCAATTATAATTTCCAGTAAAAGTGAAACTACCTGTCATAAAAAAACACTATCTATTCTTGAAGTGAGTAACTCATTCTGTTATAATTATATTTAACAGCCTGAATATTGGCCGGTAATAATTGAGCGTAATCCTCGCGTCACGCGTCACGCGTCACGCGTCACGATTAAATCTTTAAGGAGGGTGTTTCATGGTAAAAATAGTTGATTTCTTAAAAGGCACCGTAGTAGTAGATGAATTAGAAAGAGATTTTGTCGAAAAAGAACTGTTGCAGCATATTGCTGTAGATTATGAAGATGATATACCTGAGACTTTCTGGCTCTCCAGTGATGCTATGGAAGAAATTCAAAGCGAAGAAATCAAGGATGAAAAATTGAAAAGTGTCATCAAAAAACTTTCGGAATATGTTGTAAATAACAGTGAATTTATCGATGCCGATGATGATAACAACGAAGATGTAAATGAAAAAGGCTGTTATCTTGCATTTCAGTTTATTAAAAAAGATCCTGAATTCAAGCTTTCAGGATATATAAGTAAAGACGATGCACCTGTAATCGGCCTGATGGTCAAGTTATATGATAAAGACTCCAGAGAAGATTTTCTCGGTTTTGCCTTCACTGATAAGGAAGGATATTACGAAGTAACCTTTAATTTCGAAGACTTTGTAAATTACCTGGATTCTGACGCCATACCGGAACTTTTTCTGAATGTACTGGAACTGGACAGAAAGACAGGAGATTTCAACAGTCTTAAAGAATTTGAGTTGCCTGCACCGGATGAGAATAGAGAAATCTCTTTTGATGCAAATATATAAAATCGTAATGGGTGATACGTAATGCATGATGCGTTGAAAAGCTTTGCGCATTACGTATCATATTAGGAATGGCAGTTAAATAAATGTCTCAAATATATTAATCGTGACGCGTAACGCGTAACGCGTCACGCGAGGAAAGAGACAATTAATAAATTCTCATTCCTTATTAAAAACTTTTTATAGTAACTCCAAATAATAAATTATATTTTATAAAAAATAATTTAAGAGAAAAGATTTTTTGCATTTTTTTGTTAGCCCGTAATCTATCATATCGTACAGTTTTTTTAATGATTTCTCTCTGAGTTGTTCCATTGTTCTGTAATCACGGTAGACTTTTATAGAATTTCTTTTTATGACTATTTTTTTTAGCTTATCTACAGGACATGGTAATTCTTCAATACAATTGTATTTTTCCAGAATTTTTATACAGATTTCAATTGTTTTATTCTGCCCAGATCGTCCCAAAAGTATTTTACCTGTTTCTTCCGGATTAATTAACAGAATTTCTTTCGATTGGTTTAGAAGATAGGTATAAAATTTTTCTATCACCTTTTTCGGCGGGTACATTTTGCTTATAAAATATTTTCTCAGAGCTATGTCGCCATGTCTGAAGAGCAGTAATGCATAGGCCTGTTTCCCGTCTCTTCCGGCTCTTCCTGTTTCCTGATAATAATCTTCTACAGTCGGCGTAATAGAGTAGTGTATCACAAATCTTATATCTTTTTTATCTATGCCCATACCGAAAGCATTTGTAGCTACTATTGTATCCAGTTCATTATTCATAAATTTGTTCTGTATTTCTTCTCTAACATCTTTATGAAGGCCCCCATGATAACCTTCTGCTTTCAGCCCCCAGCTTTTAAGCTTCGCCGATAAAACTTCCACTCCTTTCTGTGTATATGTATAAATTATGCCTGTTCCGGGATCTGAAGAGAGATATTCCCACAGAATTTCATCTTTCTCCCTGTTACTTCTTACATGTTTTACTTCATAGGTAAAATTGTCTCTCGCCAGTCCTGAAATGATAACAGAAGGTTTTTTCATGTTAAGATCCTTTATTATTTCTTTCCTTACCGTTTTTGTTGCAGTTGCTGTAAGTGCTAAAACAGAATCCGGGTGACACCATGAAATGAATTCTTTTAATTTCAGATAGTCGGGCCGGAAATTATGTCCCCATTGAGAAATACAGTGTGCCTCGTCTACTGCAAAAAGTGATATTCTGACATGAGAGAGGCTTTCTATGAATGTTTTACTATGTATTCTTTCCGGTGCTATATATAGAATTTTTATGTCTTCCCTTTCTATTTTTTTAAGGATTTCTTCCTGTTCATTTTTTTTCATGGAACTATTTATAAAATCTGCTTTTATGCCCAGTCCTTTGAGTTTATCTACCTGATCCTTCATGAGCGCTATGAGAGGTGAAATAACGATTGTCAGCCCGGGAAGTAACAGAGCAGGTAATTGATAGCACAGGGATTTTCCATTTCCTGTAGGCATTATTATCAATAGATTCTGATGGGACAGAATTTTTTCTATAATATCCTTCTGTCCGTCCCTGAAAGCGGAATAGCCAAAATATTTTTTTAGATATATTTCTAAGGGGACTGGCATGATTGTTACCTTCTTTATGTTAATCGTGAGTAGTGAGTCGTGAGTCGTAAAGAGAACCTTTCACTCACTATTCACTATAAAGGTTTATATAATAATATTAAAGTAACATTGAGGTAACAATTTTTTCTTATTCTGTTTTTGATTCACTTTTTCTATAAAATTTAAACAGAATTATAGTGTATTTCATAACTTATTAGACTTTAAGTCGTCGTTACGCGTCACGCGTTACGCGTCACGAGAGCATATATGTGTTATTTATACTCATCTCAGTAATATAACATATTCAATATACAATGAATTATTCCCTACAACCCCTTTACATTTTTCTCTTACATAAAGTAAAATATGAGTCTATACATTAATCATTCATTGAAAAAGGTTTCCTCGTGTCACGCGTTACGCGTCACGCGTCACGAAACAAAAAGGAGAAATTATTATGTCGTTAAAACTTAATCTTCCCGATGGGATTGTTTCAAATACTGTGGTTCGTGCAACCTATAAAGATACCGATCAGATGGGGGTTGTATATTATGCCAATTACCTGATATGGTTTGAAATAGGTAGAGGGGAATTTATGAGAAGATGTGGTGTTTCCTATAAAGATTTTGAAAAAGAAGGAATCATGCTTCCGGTTATTCATGCTTCCTGTGATTATATAAAACCCGTTCGTTATGATGATATGATAAGGATAGAAGTGTCAATTAACGAACTGACAAAAGTGTCTATAGGTTTTTTGCATAATATCTATTCCTATCCCGGAGGAGAACTTATTGCTACCGGTAAGACAAAACATATTTTCATGAGTCAATCAGGTAAGATTCAAAGAGCAGGGGAAAAGATTCTTTATATATTTAAAGAAGCTCTCAGCAAGAGCTCTACATTATCTTCTCACCCTTTACCAAATGTAGAGATTTGTCAGTAATGGTGGTGACTAGTGAGCCTGTTCTACTCACTATTCACCACTCACGACTCACGATTAAATCTCGCCCTTAACTGACCGCATGCACCATCTATGCTTCTTCCTCTTTCATTTCTCAGGGTTGCATTTATACCGTATTTTTCTATTTCCATGAGAAAAGCCTGTGCAGTCAGTACATTCGACGGACTGTAAGGAAAATGAGCTACAGGGTTAAGTGGTATAAGATTTACCACACATTTTATGCCTTTAAGTATCTTTGCCAGTTTTCTTGCGCCGGAAAGGTCGTCATTAAGACCTTTTATTAGAATATATTCAAAGGTTATCCTGTCATTTGTCACTTCCTGATAATATCTGCATGCGTCCAGTAATTCTTCTATGGGATATGTATGATTTACAGGCATTAATTTAGATCTTATCTGGTTATTATAGGCATGAAGCGATATAGCCAGTTTACATCCCAGTTCTTCATGGGCAAGCCTCTTTATGGCAGGTACGATACCTGATGTTGAAATTGCAATATTTCTGCGGCCTATTCCTATGCCATGAGAGTATTTTATCATATGTACTGCTTTTATCACATTATCGTAATTTGCCAGTGGTTCTCCTATACCCATAATTACGATATTCCCGATTCTTTCGTCTGTACCGGACAGTAATTTTTGCACCTGAATAACCTGATCTATAATCTCTGCATGGGTCAGATTTCTTACAAGCCCTTTGAGACCGGAGGCACAGAAACTGCATTTGAGGGCACATCCTGCCTGAGTCGATATACAGAGTGTTGTCCGTGTGGAAGCGTGATTTTCTTCATATCTCATTAAAACTGTTTCTATCAGATTTCCGTCAGATAATTCAAAAAGATATTTTTCAGTATTTCTATTCTCAGAGATTTGCCTGTTCAGCATTTTTATATCTGATATAAACGCAAGGTCTTTAAGTTTTTCTCTGAGTTCTTTACTTATATTTGTCATTTGAGAAAAATCACTCTCTTTTTTATAATAAATCCACTGGTATAACTGTTTCCCCCGGAAAGATTTTTCTCCAATGGAAATAAAAAAATCAGAAAGTTCTTCTTCTGTTTTACCTTTAAGATCAATCAATTGTCATGTTCCTTTCTATTCTGAATAAGGGTTCAGCAGCTAGCTATTTTGACTGCTATTATGTAAAATCTTTATTGAATTGAATTAATAAAATTTCCCTTCAGTAAGATATATTTTAAATTCTTCAAATCTCTTTTTAATATCTTCAAAAAGTTCTCTGTTTATCTCTCCTTTTTTACATGAATATTCAAGATTATAAGTAGCTTCTTTTAATAGATTTGCATGAATATTTGCTGCCAGTCCCTTGATTGTATGGGCCAGATGGGCCATTTGAGATATATCTCCTTTATCTATAGATTTTCCTAACTCTTCTATATTATCAGGTATATCCTTTAAAACCATACGAATAATCTCTTTTTCGAATGATGTATCACCTTCAATACGCTTCATAAAGGCTTCCCTGTCATAAATTTCATTTCCTTTCTTTTCACCACAGTCAGAAATGTAATCAGAAGTTTTTTCCTTTTTATAAAGAAAATGTTCTATAACTCTGAGCAGTTCTCCGGGTTGAACCGGTTTTTGTATATAATCATCCATCCCTGCTTCTATGCATCTTTCTCTGTCACCTTTCATTGCATATGCTGTCATTGCTATAATCGGTATATGTTTGTTCATACCTTTTTCTTTATCTCTTATGGTTGATGTGGCAGTCAGGCCGTCCATATCAGGCATCTGAACATCCATAAGGATTAAATCATAAGGGATATGTTCTATAGCTTCCAGGACTTCTTTACCGGTTGCCACCACACTGGCACGATATCCGATTTTCTCAAGCATTTTTAAAGCCACTTTCTGGTTTGTAATATTATCTTCTGCCAGGAGGATTTTTGTTTTTTGCTTTATTTTATCTGAAATAACAGAATTCATGGTGTTGGCTACAAACCTGTTTCTGACAGGTTTACGTCCCATTGCTTCCATAAGACACCTGTAAAGCTGCCCCTGTTTTACAGGTTTTGTGAGATATGCGGAAAATCCCGTCTTTTTCATTGATATGGCATCTTCCGTATGTCCCAGAGAGCTTAACATAATAAGAATGGTGTCTCTGATTTTTTCATTCTTTTTTATTAATCTTCCGAGCATTATACCATCAAGTTCCGGCATGTGTAGATCTATAATAGCAATTTTGAAGGGATTATTTTTTATCACTGCTTCATTGAGTATTTTAAGGGCAGTAACACCTTTTTCTGCCTCTTCACATTCACATCCGAATAAACGGAGTTGTTCACTCAGAACAAAACGGTCTGTTTTATTATCATCTACAATAAGTATCTTCGTACCTTTTATATCTTCGATTTTTATAGTAGGAGGCCTTTCGCCTGATTGTTTTTTAAATCTTGCCGTAAACCAGAAGGTCGAACCTTTCCCGGATGTACTTTCTACTCCTATTTCTCCATCCATCATCTCTGCAAGATATTTTGATATGGCAAGGCCCAGGCCTGTTCCTCCGTATTTTCTTGTAATGGAACTATCTACCTGTGAAAAGGATTGAAACAGATTTTTTATAAGGTCTTCCGGTATGCCAATACCTGTATCGCTGACAGAAAATCGTATTTTAACACAGGGATCATTATCTTCTTCAAGCTTTATACTTATCAGTACTTCTCCTTTTTCCGTAAATTTGATGGCATTTCCTGTAAGATTGATGAGAATCTGTCTTACTCTTCCGGGATCTCCCCGTAACATTTCAGGGACATTGCTGTATATTAAATAACCGAAGGCAAGTTTTTTTTCAGAGGCTTTTATTGCAAGGAGATCCACTACATCTTCCACTACGGCTCTTAAATCAAATTCGACTATTTCAAGTTTTAATTTTCCAGATTCTATTTTTGAAAAGTCTAAAATATCATTTATTAGATTTAACAGTGAATCTGCAGATTTTTCTATAGTAAGGGCGAATTCTCTCTGAGTATCTGTCAGTTCCGTATCCAGGAGTAAACCAGTCATGCCAATGATTCCATTCATTGGTGTCCTTATTTCATGACTCATATTGGCAAGAAACTGGCTTTTTGCAATACTTGCTTCTTCTGCTGCGTCTTTGGCTTTTTTTAGTTCTTTCTGAACCTTTGTTTTCTCTGTAATATCACGGACAATACCTATGGCATGCCATGTATCACTCATTTTAACAGATGACAGTGACAGTTCTATCTCAATTTCTGTTCCGTCTTTCTTTAAAGCTTTTAATTCGACGAGTTTATCTATAACATTACCATGACCTGTATGTTTCCACTGTTCAATAGCTCCTGCAAATTCTTTCTTATAGTATTCGGGAGCCAGGGTATGGTGAAGATTTTTTCCCACTATTTCTTCTTCTTTATATCCGAAGATTTTTTCTGCCGCACGGTTCCAGTATGATATGTTACCTCTGTTATCCATAATTATAATTCCATCCTGTGCAGCTATAGTTATGGACCTGAATTTTTCTTCACTTTCCCTCAGAGCTTTTTCTGATTCTTTACTTTCTGTAATATCATTGAAATTAACGGCTAAATGACCTGATTGAGGGCTGTAGACTATTACATCGAAATATTTATTAAAACCGGAATGGTATTTTTCAAAGTGAACCGGTTTCCCTGTAAGATAAACTTCTTTAAATATATTAATCCATTCGTCATTTATATCAATCTCAAATTCTCTGCGATTTTTTCCTATTATGTCTTCTCTTCTGAGTCCTGTAAGTTTTTCAAAAGCAGGGTTAACATCCAGAAATTGGAAATCTACCGGCTGGCCGGTTTCATTGACAATTACCCTGTAAAGGGACAGACCGCTCAGCATTTCACTGAAGAGGGTACGATATTTTTTTTCAGAGTCTATTATCTTTATAGAAATTTCGTTTGACAGGTGATGAAGAATAAAAAATATAATCAGTAAAAGAACTATAATAAATGTAACACTTACAGGTGTAATATGACTGGCAGTAATAAGACGATTCCATTGTTCCCCGTCTATATCCATACCACAGACAGCTATAACTTCGTCTGTAGCCGGATTAATTATGGGGACGAACCCTGTTACCCATAAACCCCATCTGTCAGGCAGAGGGCCTTCACAGAAAGCCTCTTTATTTGTAAATATCTCTCTGAGAGCTGCACTTGCTTCGGTATATAATTGACCGGGGGGAGAACAATCGGGAGAGTTGGCCAGCTCCGAATCCACAAAGAAAAATATATTCCCATTACGAAGGCCCAGTAAATAAATAAATCTGATATCTGATTCCATAGAGCGAATAGAAATAATTTTGTCTTTTAAATATTGATAATCACTGTTTTTTAAATCAGACGGATCTCCTTTAAGGTTTTTTAATTTATCCAGATCTATGGAAGCAGAAGCAAGTTTTGTTCTGTATATTAAATCTCTTCTCAATTCACTGGCTCTGTTTATTCCCGATTTATATGTAACTATAGATCCACAGATTAAAACAAATATTATTGCAATAACTGTATAGAGTCTATATTTCAGTAATGTTTTATTTTCGTGAGCGTTAAAAACTTTAATCATAATTAGTGAGTCGTGAGTAGTGAGTGGCAAGTAAAACGAGATTACTCATCACTCACCACTCAATGATGGATATTTTGGTAATCTGTAACATTTATTGACTGTTTTTTAAAACAATTTTTCTCTGAGGTTCTTCTATTATTTCTCCTATAGTCGCACAGTTTCCAAATTTTTCTTTAAAAAGGGAAACTTTTTCTTCAGCCATGGATATTAAAAGTCCTCCCGATGTCTGTGCATCATAGAGAATATCTTCTTTAAAGACTGATATGTCAGTGTCTGAAATAACACTGCATGAATAATAGTTTTTATTCAAATGAGTTCCTGCCGGTACAAGACCCATTTCTGCATAATTCACAGCTTCCGAAAATACCGGCACCCGGTCATGATAGATGATTGCCCCCACATTACCTGCTCTTAAAACCTCCAGTAAATGTCCTGTAAGGCCGAAACCTGTTATATCGGTGCAGGCATTTGCTCCCACTTCCTCCATGATTTCACCTGCTCTTTTATTCAGTGTACACATAGATATGGTAATTTCTTCAATGGCTTCAGGAGAAGCCATGCCTGCTTTTATGGCAGTAGATATGATGCCTGTCCCCAGAGGTTTTGTAAGTATAAGTTTATCCCCCGGTTTTGCACCTTTATTGGAAATAACCCTGTCCGGATGGATTATACCTGTAACAGACAGACCGTATTTAATTTCAGAGTCTTCCACACTGTGTCCTCCCACAAGGAGTGCTCCTGCTTCTCTTATTTTTTCCATGCCTCCCAGGAGTATTTTCTTTAAAATATCACCTGGAAGTTCTTTTATGGGAAAACATACTATATTCATGGCAGTCAGAGGCTTTCCGCCCATGGCATATATGTCACTCATAGAATTGACTGCTGCAATCTGACCGAATAAATAAGGATCATCCACTATTGGTGTGAAAAAATCTACAGTCTGAATAAGTGCAAGTTCATCAGATATTTTATAAACACCTGCATCATCTGAATGTTCTATACCTACAAGAAGGTTTGGATCAGATATAAGTGGCAGATCTTTAATAATATTCTGCAGGTCCGACGGACCTATTTTCGCCGCTCAACCTGCTGCTTTTGAAAAATGAGTAAGAGCTTTTGTCATGGTAGCGTCACCACCTTTATGTCATAATTTGAAACTGCCCTTCCTGCAATCTGTATAAGTGCTGTATTTCAACAGAGTTTTCTCCAGATTTATCTTTTATCTCTTTATGATCATTACAGTTAAACACTATTCCCATACCACAGCTTTTACTTATATCCCTTGGCAGGGGTATTATATCACAGTATATGTTTTCTTTCTGTAATATTTCTTCTATTTTAAGTACTTCATGGATTGATTTAAAAAGGGCCACACATTTTTTCATGTTTTAAGTATCTCTTTAAGGAATGCTATTAAAAAATCTATTTCGTCAAATGTTCATGTTTTAATTATCTCTTTGATGGATGTAACTAAAAAATCTATATCATCAAAACTGTTGAAATATCCGAAACTTATTCTGATTGTTCCTTTCGGGTAAGTGCCTGTTGTTTTATGGGCAGAAGGAGCGCAATGGAGACCGACTCTTACACAGATATCATATGTTCTGTCAAGTATAAAACCTGTTTCGGCAGGATCTCTGCCTTTTATATTGATTGAAAATACAGCCAGTCTTTTTTCACTCTCCTGCGGGCCATATAGAATAATGCCATCAACAGTGTTAATTTTTTCCATAAAATATTCGGAAAGTTTTCTTTCGTGAGACAGAATATGTTCT
The DNA here is from genome assembly GCA_029555925.1 of Bacillota bacterium. Next base: position 22,617 of record JAKPQU010000370.1, on the reverse strand, counting down.
ATACCTTTATTTAATATAAAATCAAGAGATGAATTCAAACCTGCAATACCTGTAGTATTAAGAGTTCCGGATTCCATTCTGTCAGGGAAAAAATCAGGCTGCTCTTCTTTTTCCGATATACTTCCTGTACCGCCGAATTTTAAAGGCTTTATTGGAATATTTTCTCTTACATAAAGTCCCCCTGTACCTGTTACTCCCATAAGTCCTTTATGTCCTGTAAATGCCAGAAGATCTATAGAATATTTCTCCACATCCAGCGGATAAATGCCTGCAGACTGTGCCACATCTACAAGTAAGAAGGCATTTTTTTTAGCATCCCTGAAATATTCCAGGGGAACAATTGAACCGGTAACATTTGACACATGATTTACTATTACCAGTTTTGTTTTTTCTGTTATTTTCTCTTCCATATCTCTTTCTTCCACGCCACCGTATTTATCCGTCTTCAGAAATTTTATCTTTATAGATTTTGTTCCTTCAAGATATCGTAACGGTCTCATAACAGAATTATGTTCCATAGCAGTCGTAACCACTTCGTCTCCTTCTTCTAAAATACCGAATATGGCAGTATTCAGGGATTCTGTGGCACCTGAAGTGAAAACAACCCTGGAAGAATCTTTTATGTTAAACAGTCTGGCAAGTTTTTCTCTGCAGGAAAAGACCATTTTTGCCGCCTTCAGGGCAGATTTATATCCGGCTCTGCCGGCACTGGCTCCCGTATGTTTCAGATAATCTCCTATAGCCTCTATTACACAGGGAGGTTTGGGAAAAGATGTGGCGGAATTGTCAAGATATAACATATTATTAATCTATAACCTTCTTTATTCTCACGATTATGTTCCTGTTACGCGGTTACGCGTCACCCGTCATGTTTCCTATGGTCTTATTACTTTTTCTGCATCCTGTAACGCAGACAGTATTTCATACATATTTGAAATTGTTCCTGCTGCTAAATCTTCTTTCAGTCCGTAAAAATCCAGGCATGTTCCGCATGATAATATTTTTATGCCTGATTTTTCCAGTTCTTTCAGATCTTCTATAACTTTAGAACCTTTACATGATAGTTTTACGCCTGAATTGATGAAAATTATTTTTTCAGGTTTTTCATCCAGATCTTTTATGGTTTTAATAAAGGCTCTCATTAATATGTGTCCCAGTTCTTCAGCTCCTATACCTGTTTGATCTGAAGCTATATAGAATAAAGTTCCCCCTTTTTTTCCTCTTGAGCCTGTCTGGCAATCAATAATTTCCGAAGTTTTTATGTCAGAAATTGCCTTTGAACCTTTTGTAATAATTAAATGAAATAAATTGTCTTTCCCCTGAATGGTAACAGAACAGCCCTGACTTATGGCAAACCTTTCAACATTATCTCTTGATATGGGATTATCTACTATTACTGTTATCTGCTCTTCCGACAGAAGAGCATCTTTTGTCATGATTACAGGCTGAGGACATGCTTTGCCTGTAGCATCAATTATTTTCATAATTAAACCTCCTGATTATAGGATTAGTTTACATAGCTAATGCTTTCATACCGTCACGCGTTACGCGTCACGAAAGCATATATGTATTATTTATGCTTACCTGGGTAATATACTGACCTGAGCATAAGCATGTAATAAACGTTTTCCTCCCGTCACGCGTCACGAGAGCATATATGTATTATTTATGCTCATCTCAGTAAATGTCATAATATTCTACAATTATTCCATAATAATATTCTACTGTCAAGGTTTTGTCTGGTTATGGTAGAGATAAAAAACACAATGGACGTTGAAAAAGGATAATAAATTATATGTGGAGAATAAACATTTATGTTACGTAATAATATAAATATTCTCCTTGTAAATCCATGGATTATAGATTTCAAAGCCTATGACCTCTGGATGAAACCTCTGGGGTTATTGAATATTTCGACTGTTCTCAGGAAAAACGGATATAATGTGTATTTGATTGACTGTCTTGACAGAAACTATGAAACTGTAATAAAAAAAGACAGACATTATAATACAGGTAAATTTGTAGATGAAATTATAGAAAAACCCGGGTTATATAAAAAAATACCGAGATATTATAAAAGATACGGAATTTCTGTAGACGCTTTCCTCTGTGATTTAAGGAAAATTCCCGCACCTGATATTATACTCGTAACATCAGGCATGACTTACTGGTATCCCGGTGTTCATCTTGCCATATCTATATTAAAAGGAGTCTTTCCTTCTATTCCTGTCATTTTAGGTGGTATTTACGCCACACTCTGCTCTGATTTTGCTAAAATACATTCACAGGCAGACCATGTGTTCACAGGCTCAGGTATGAGAGAATTTCTTGGAATTATTGAAATTTATACAGGTGTAAAACACATGGTATATGAAATTTCTTCTCCCGATTATTCTCATTATAAGAAACTGGATTATGCTTCTGTAATGACCTCAAGAGGTTGCCCCTATAAATGCACTTATTGTGCTTCAAAAATACTTGAGCCATGTTTTATATCAAGAGATGTTTATGAAGTAATGGCGGAAATTAAATTTATAAAAGATGTGTATAAAATATGTGATTTTGCTTTCTATGATGATGCCCTTCTGGTAAATCCCGGTATAAAAACCTTGCTTGCCGGGCTGATAGATGAAAATTTGAGATTTCATACTCCGAACGGAGTTCATTCACGATTTATTGACAGTAACATGGCAGAGCTCCTGTGGCAATCAGGCTTTAAAACTATAAATTTAAGTCTTGAAACTGTAGATGAACATATTCAGGCTTTAACCGGCAATAAAGTAAAAATTTCAGATTTTGAATCTGCTCTTGAACATCTTTACAGGGCGGGATTTACGAAAGAAGAGATAAGAATTTATACCATGATGGCAATTCCGGGACAGACCTTTAATGAAGTTGATAAAACTATAGAATACATATTTAAACTCGGCCTTAAAAACAATCTCTCTGTTTTTTCACCTGTGCCGGGAACTTCTGACTATGAAAAAATTAAAACAGATTTAAGGGATCCTCTTGCTCATAATACGTCCTATCAGTATTATCTGGGAGAATGGTATGGTTTTGAAGAGAGAAAATTTTTGATGGATAAGGTTCACAGGTTGAATTCAAAATTATCCTGTAAATTACCATAATTTTCTTTAAAAAGTTAACAAAAAGTTAACAATTTAACAGGTTTAAGCTTTTGTTTTTTGATATAATATAGTTGACAGGATATTATGGCATAACTTATTGGAAAGGAAATATTTATGAATAACATAAATCCTCTGGCGAATAAAATTCATACAGGCCAGATGCAATCTGTAAAAGTAAAAAAGCAGGAGAAGAAAGAAGAATTAAATGACGAAGTTTCCCTGGGACAGTATTTTGATTTACCTGAAAATGCAAGTTTTTTGAAATTTGCAGGTACCAGAGGAGATGTCATGTCTGATACGGAACCACAGCCGGGGCCTGCAGGAGAAACTCCTTTTAAAACAGATAATGTAAAGGAATGGAATGTTCTTGTCTATATGGCAGGGGATAATACCCTTGAAGAAAATATGTCCAGAAATATGGCTGATCTTGAGAAAATCGGTTCCAATGAAATGGTAAATATTCTTGTTCAATTTGACAGAGGCTCAAGACAGCACAGAGGCATAAGCCCATGGGACGGAGCAAGGAGATTTTATATTACAAAAAGTGATAATCCCGATGAAATTAAATCGCCGGTGAAAGGTGAAATAGGAGAAGTAGATACTTCCAACCCTGATCATCTGAAGGATTTTATTCTCTGGGCCCATAAAGAATACCCTGCAAAACATACGATTATAATAGTAAGCAACCATGGAGGGGGATTTGCCGGCGTTGCAAATGATGACTCGAGTAAAAGTGTTATGAATATTCCTGATCTGAAAAAAGCTATAGATGAAGCACGAACAACACTGGGTAAAGATAAATTCGATATTATAGGTTTTGATTGCTGTCTTATGGGCCAGTCTGAAGTAGCCTATCAGTTAAAGGATCAGGCTAAAATAATGATAGGTTCGGAAGAAGCGGAAGGGAATGGCGGTTGGCCTTATTCCAGCATACTTGGAGAGGAAGGTAAGCTTATCCGGGCTCTGAACTTTATGGCGGAAAAGAAGATATCTATTGATGCGGAACAGGTAGCAAAGAAGATTATAGAGGAAAGTGCAAAGACCCAGGACCAGTTGCCGACACTTTCTGCCATAGATTTAAGTAAAATGGACACTGTTGCAGCAGCGGCGTCTGATTTTGCAAGAGAAGTAATGGCAAAACCTGATGCCCTTGAACTTGTGAGAAAAGTAGCAAACAAAACAGAATCTTACAGTAAAACCATTCCTTTTATCGAACCTTACGGTCAGTTCAGGGATATAATAGATTTTGCTGAAAAAATACTGGAAAGTAAAGAACTCTCCGATACATCAATAAAAGAAAAGGCATCAAATCTTCTGGGTGCGGCAAAGGATGCCATTATAGCAGAACAGCATTCCGAACTTTATAAGGATTCACACGGTATGTCGGTTTATATTCCTACCGATAAGCCGAAGCCTGCCAAATACGGTTATACAAAAACAGACTGGGCAAAAGATACTCTCTGGGATGAAATGCTTGTTCAGGGGCAGACTATGTCTGTTCTCACACCTGACAGATGGAATTTTGTTCCCGCTCCTTTCTTTGATAAGGAAAAGGTGAAGCAGAATCCTAAAGATCAACCGAATCCAAATGATTTATTGAGTCTTCTTAAAGATATTAAACTTGGAAATAACAGTTAATTGTGTAAGGGGCCAGTTATTAGCAGTTGAGCCCTTACCTGATTTTTTGAGTTTTATATAAATGGTTGAAAGGTTAAAATTTTCATAATTTTGACTTTCCAGCCATTAATTTTTTTATTATAATAATTGAATAATTATTATTACACGTTACGTGCCACGCGTTACGTGTCACGAATGGAGAGATCATGTTATGGGTGAAGAAGTTGTCGGTATTGTTCAGCTTGTAGGAGGTATGGCTGCCCAGTGTTTTGCTCCCTCTTTTATAAAATCTGTTTATATTAAATCCTTTGACAGAGTATGTATCCAGGAAATAACACTTTATATTAAAGACTTATTCAGAAATGATGAGAATAACTATACAAAAACTGTCCTGAATTACATGAAGGATCCTGATGATGAATTTTCAGCACTCTCTGAAGAGCTTAAAAAAATGGGGGTACAATCTGAAGTGCTTCAGACACTTAATCTTGCGAAAAGAGTCGAGCTTTATGAACTGATTTATAACAGTTATCTGAGATCACCTTTATATGCCCTTTACAGAGATATTCTTTCCGAGCATACGGGAAAGATTAAGAAATGGATTGAATTAAATCAGCAGAAACTGAAAGTAGATAAAAGAGAAGATTTTATAGAAGAAGGATCAAAATTGCTTGATAAAAAAGATTATCATAAAGCTATTGAAAAATTTAAGGAAGGAATAAAATCTGAAGATCCTGCCGCTTTCGCCAGTATGGGAAATGCTTATTTACTTCAGGGGGATTTTCTTCAGGCAAAAGATAATTATCTTAAAGCCATTGCTTTAAAACCTGATGAGGCAGGTTATCATATTGCCATTGGCCATATTTATGATAAGCTTGCCCTCTATGATGAAGCAGATGAATATTATAAGAAGGCTATTCAACTTGACAGAGACATACAGGAAGTCATATATGAAAAACGGGTCATGGAATTCCTGAAGGATAAAAAAACTGCGGAAAAACACAGGGAACACCTGAAAAGACTTCTGGATTTTATGACTGTTCCTGCCGTAAGGGCAGAAATAATAGAAAATAATGTGAAGAAAAGCCTGGGTATGATTAACCAGACGGAAGATAGCAAGAAGATGAAGGTTATACTCAGAATAGAAGAAGGGCCCGGTGGTAAAGAAGAGTTTATTTTTGACCGCCATGATACCTTTGTAGTGGGAAGGTCAAAAGTAAATACCCATTCACAGCTTAAAGGGGACGGATATATATCACGTCATCATTTTATTCTCGAATTGAATCCTCCTTACTGTTTTTTAAAGGATCTGGGAAGTACCAATGGTACAAAGGTAAATGACAGAAAACTAGGAAAAGGTGAACTGATACAGCTTTCCGACAGAGATACTGTCAGGGTTGGGAAAACCCTTCTTACGATAAATATAACTCAGGAAGAACATATGACAGGTGAAGCAGAAGGAACTCTTTTCCTTTCACCGGAAGTAAATTGCATCGAATGCGGTAAAGATGTCCTGGGAGAACTTGTCGGGAAAAAAGCTGACGAATTAGAAGGACTTATTTATACATGCAGGGAGTGTACAGAGAAAAAACAGGAAAAAGCTTATACTATGGAAGAAACTTCTGTCCTGTGTGCAGGATGCCGTAAAGATATGAGTGACATGGCAAACAGGGACGGGAAAAGGGATGAATTTTTAGACAGTGCTATATATTATTGTCCTATGTGTAAACCTCCGAGAAAAGAAGGAACCTTTCGTGATAAAATGGGAGATTATGAATTGCTGTCATTGCTCGGGAAAGGCGGTATGGGTGAAGTTTATAAAGCGTGGCATACGGTTACAGGGAGACTTGTGGCACTCAAAAGGATTCTCCCTATGGCTGCCATGTCTGAAAAGAATAAAAAACTCTTTCAGAGAGAAATGCTGGTAATTTCCAGGCTTATACATCCCAATATAGTACGCCTTTATGATCAGGGTCATACGGGAAAAGATCATTATTTTGCCATTGAGTTTCTCGGTGACGGAGATGCTTCTGATTTGATAATAAAAAAATATACGGGGCCTGTGCCATATCTTGAAGCATGTGATATTATCTGTCAGAGTCTTGAAGGTCTTCAATTTGCCCATTCCAGGAACTATATTCACAGAGATATAAAACCTCAAAATATTCTTCTTCATAGAGACAGTAAAGGTATAAAGGCAAAGCTCAGTGATTTCGGCCTGGCAAAGAATTTCGAAGAAGCAGGAGGCTCTATGATGACAAAAGACGGTGAAGTGGCAGGAACAGTCATTTTTATGGCACCGGAACAACTGCTCAATTATAAATATGTAAAACCTCCTGCAGACGTATATTCTATGGGGGTAAGCCTTTATTATCTTCTTACAGGTAAATATCCTTTTGATTATCCATCTCCTCTTGACTGTATGATGGCAGTAAAGAACGGTATGAGAATAGATTTGAGAAAATATGCAGATCCTCTCCTTCTGGTTCTGAGTGAAAATCCGATACCGATTACTCAACGTGCAGGTTATATACCTGCTGAGCTGGCAAGGGTGGTTGATAAATCAGTAAGGAAGAGGGAAGACGAAAGATATGCTTCTGCCAGGGAATTTAGAGAGGATATATTGAAAGCAGTTAAGTAGTGAAAAGTGAGTGGTGAGTAGTGAGTGGTGAAATCACCTGTGACGCGTTACGCGTTACGCGTCACGATTATAAGCAGTTTATCTAAATAATTTAAAAAATAAACAGGAATTTTATATATCTTTATAGAACTTATATCATAAGGTTATTCTTGCGATACTTTGTGAAGATGGTTTATTGTGGAGAATAATCTTATGTTTTATTTTACAAGATCCATATTGATCATATTGATTTTATTCATAGCAGTTTGTTCATCATCATGTGATAAAATCTCATTGTGTAATGGTATAGCTTTTACAAAAGATATTCTGAATAAAAATTTCTCCTGTTATAATCTTCTTAAGCCTTCAAATAGCGGTATGTCCACTGTAAAATACACGGTAAAACCGGGTGATACTTTTTATTCCATATATTGTGCAAATACAACAAGAATGTTCTCCTATGATGAATTTATATCCATGAATGGTCATATAAAAAACGTTGATACTATAGAACCGGGTGATTCCGTATATCTTCCTGCAGGTTTAAAGAATATAAAGAAAAATTTTTCCAGCTCTCATCTATCAGGAACAATTCCTCTGGTAAAAAAAGAATTTAAAAAATCGACAGGTGTCGGATTTCTCATTTATATGGCAAAAATTAATCCTCTTAAATATAAGATACATCTTTACCATAACAGGGGAATAACGGTAGAGGATATAAAAAAAGACCGTACCGTAAGTGCTGCAATAAACGGAGGCTTCTTTGCCCCCGGTGAGGATTTTGCACCTATAGGTCTTTTTATGTCAAAAGGTAAAAAGATAAATCCTCTTACCGATTACTGGGATTATTCAGGAATCTTTTACGTAACGTCTGATACGAGAGACCCCTATGGAATATGTACAAAAGAGTCTTTTTACGATACAGATGTTACAGATGCACTTCAGTCTTTCCCCATACTTATATGGGACGGTCATGTCTATAAAGAATATAAGGACAGGGAAGAAGCTTCCAGAAGTGCCATAGGGCTTGACGGAGATGGCAATATACTTCTCATTGCTACAGAAAGTACTATTTCAGGTGGACTTACATTGAATGAATTTGCCCGCGCCATATGCTCTATGAACTGGAACTGTGATAAAGCTCTTAACCTGGACGGAGGGTCTTCCACACAGATGTATGTAAAGAACCTATTTACTCTACATTCTGCCGCAGGTATTATAGGCCAGGACAGGGTAAGCAATTTTATAGTTTTCAGTGCTAAGTGAAGAACATCTTCAATATCTTACTACCGGTCACTCTAATTTAAACTGTCCTAAAATATTCTTCAGATTTCCTGCCAGTTTTTCAAGTTCCTGTGCATTGGAGTTTGTTTCCGCTGCAGAGTCAGATACCATACCTGTTATGTCCTTTATAGCATGAATATTACTTGATACTTCATTGGCTCCTTTTGCCCCTTCCTGAATATTTCTCGAAGTTTCGCCGTACGCTTCTGAAGCACCTGATATATTCTGAGAAATTTCATTTACTGTTACAGATTGTTCTTCTATGGAAGCTGCTATTGATGTAGATATTTTTGTTACTTCATTAATTATTAAAGCCACTTCATTTATGGATTTTACAGATTTTTCAGTATTATTCTGTATTATTTCTATTTTACTGTTAATTTTCCCTGTAGCCTCACTGCTCTGTTTTGCAAGTTCTTTTACTTCATTTGCCACTACGGCAAATCCTTTTCCCGCTTCTCCTGCTCGTGCAGCTTCGATTGTTGCATTCAGTGCCAGAAGATTGGTCTGATCTGCTATGTCATTTATCAGTTCTACAATGGTTCCTATTTCTTTTGCAGATTCTCCGAGTTTTGCCATGATTTTTTTTGCCTCTCCTGTCCGATTGTTTGCTTCCCTGGCAATATTTGCTTCTTTTTCCATGTTTTTTGCCACTTCTCCTATGGAAGCACTCATCTCTTCTATGGCAGATGCCACAGTATTTATAACAGCAGACATTTCTTCCGCACCGGCAGCTATGTTGTTAATATTTGCAGATAACTCTTCTCCCGCAGAAGCAACCATACCTGTCTGACTATCCATTTCTTCTGCTCCTGTAGCCATTTCAGTAGATATTTTAGCAAGGTCTTTTGATGATACAGAAAGACTGTCTGTATTTCTGGAGATTTCTTTGATAATATGCTGGAGCTTATCTATAAATTTATTGAAGTGTTCTGCCATTTGACCTATTTCGTCTTCTGATTTTATGGAGATCCTTTTTGTCAGATCACCTTCACCTTCTGCTATATCTTTCATGATATCAGACATGTTTTTTATCGGTTTAAGTATATAATTTGTTAAAAAATATATCATTATTATCATTATGGCAGTTATTATAATTCCTATAAATAAAGATATAAATTTTATAGCCTGCAGATGGCCGTTTAATTCATTTGAAGTTATTGCCGTTACTATTTTCCACCCTGTTTTTTCACAGGTATTATAAAAGGCAACCCTCTCCTTTCCACTCCAGTTATAAGTGATATAGTCATTTTTCCCTGATAATATCTTTTTACCCCAGTCGAATTCGGATATATTCAGTTTGAATATAAGTTCTTTGTCGGGATGAGAAATCATTCTTCCCCTTTTATCCACTACATATATATAACCTGTTTCTCCGATTTTAAAGGTTTTTATAAATTGATCCGAAAAAGTTTCCAGTTCAAGAGGTGTACCCATAATGCCGACAAATTCTCCTCTGTCCGTAATGGGAGCAGTGATTAAGCTTACAGCTTTACCGGTAGCAGGTGACTTTTCTGCATCTCCCACCCATGTTTCTCCTTCTCCTGCTTTTTCCGCATTTATTCTGTATTCAGACAGTTTACTTATATTAATTCCTATAGATTTACCTTCTACCGAGTCTATAAAAATTTCTCCTCTTTTATCTGCCACAAATATATTCTCATAAAAGGGACATTTTTTATTATATATTTTGACTCTTTCTCTTGCTTCATCCATACGTTTCCCGCTACAGGCACTTTTAAAAACACCGTTTTCACTGAAAAGGTAAGCATTTGTTTCAGAATTATGTATCCATTCCTCAAGTTCTATAACTGTTTTATCACATACGAGTTTTAATTTTTCTTTTTCATTTTTCATTAAGGTTTGAGATGATTTTATATAGGATATATATAGAGATATAATAATTATTATTATAGAAGGTATAAATATAATGAGAGTTTTGTTTTGAATTGACCTGTTCATTTTTTAATTCCTCCTGCAGAAATAATAACATCCGATAATCTTTTTATTTTATTATCGGATGTTATTTGAAAAAAATTATAGCTATATAAATTATTTACAGAGAATTTTTTTCGCCACTTTAACCATAGCTTCGCAGGTTAAGCCGTATTCCTGATAAATAATTTTGTACGGAGCAGATGCGCCGAATTTATCAATACTTATCACTTCACCATTTGTGCCGACATATTTATCCCAACCCTGTCTCACACCTGCTTCAATAGCCACCTTTGGAACAGATTCCGGGAATATTTCTTTTCTATAGTCTTCCGGCTGTTTATCGAAGAGTTCCCAGGATGGCATACTTACAACTCTGGCAGCAATCCCTTCTTCCGATAGTTTATTGTATGCTTCGATAGCTATATGGATTTCTGAACCGGTTCCTGTGAGTATAATCTCAGGTTTTTCAGAACCGGTAACTATGTAAGCTCCTCTGTGGAGTCCTCTGGCGCTGTTAAATTTGCTCTGATCCAGTGAGGGAACTGCCTGTCTTGTAAGTATAAGAGCAGTCGGGCCTCCGGTGTTTTCAATAGCAGAAATCCATGCCTGAACAGTTTCGTTCCCGTCGGCAGGTCTTATTACAGTAAGGCCTGGGATGGCTCTCAAAGAAGCCACATGTTCTACTGCCTGATGGGTCGGGCCGTCTTCTCCTAACCCTATGCTGTCATGGGTAAATACATAAATCACCTGAATACCCATAATGGCAGCCAGTCTTATAGAACCTCTCATATAATCGGAAAATACAAGGAATGTGCCTCCATAGGGGATAATACCACCGTTCAGGGCCATACCGTTCATTATACTCCCCATGCCATGTTCCCTTATGCCGAAATGTATGTTTCTGCCTGAAAAATCGCCTTTTTTCAGCGGAGCAAATCCTTCGAGATAGGTATTGTTTGATGGATGAAGGTCTGCAGAGCCTCCGAGAATATTTCCCACTTTTTTTGCCAGCACATTAAGTACTTTACCTGAAGAAGCTCTTGTTGCCAGAGATACACCTTCTTTAAATTCAGGAAGCCCTTCCTTCCATCCTTCAGGTAATGTGCCGCTCATCCAGTCTTTAAACTGTGCAGACAGATCTTTGTATTCACTGTCATATTTTTCCATCATATTCTGCCAGTTTTTTTCAGCTTTTTCTCCATTTTTTACTGATTCCCTGTAATGACTGAGAACATCGGCAGGTATATAAAATGTTTCTTCTGGCCAGTCAAAAACTTTACGGGTAAGAGCTATTTCTTCGGCACCCAGCGGCTCGCCATGGACTTTTGATTTCCCTGATCTGTTCGGACTTCCGTAGCCTATAATGGTTTTTGCCATTATAATAGAAGGTCTCTCCTGTTCTTCTCTTGCTTTATTTATGGCATTTATTATTTCTTCATGGTCATGGCCGTTAATATGCTGGACAAACCATCCGTATGCTTCAAACCTTTTTCCCCTGTCTTCCGTGAATGCAAGGTCTGTGCTTCCGTCAATTGTTATTCCGTTGTCATCATAAATATAGATTAATTCATTGAGTCCCAGATGGCCTGCTAGAGATGCAGCTTCATGTGTGACTCCTTCCATTAAATCTCCATCACTTACAATGGCATATATGTTATAGTCCAATACAGGATAACCGGGACGGTTAAATCGGGCTGCAAGATATCTTTTTGCTATGGCCATACCTATACCGTTACAGAAACCCTGCCCCAGAGGCCCTGTTGTAGTTTCCACCCCTGCCGTAAGATGGCTTTCAGGATGCCCCGGAGTTTTACTGCCCCACTGACGGAATTTTTTCAGATCCTCCATAGTGAGATCATAACCTGTAAGATGGAGAAGACTGTAAAGTAACATGGAACCATGACCTGCAGAAAGAACAAATCTGTCTCTATCCGGCCATTTCGGGTTTTCAGGATTATGTTTTAAATATTTAGTCCATATAATATAGGCTACATCTGCCATTCCCATAGGAAGTCCCGGATGGCCAGAGTTGGCCGCCTGTATCCCGTCTATAGCCAGAAAACGAAGGGTATCAACACTTTTTCTTGTAAGTTCATCGAGTTTTGATCTGGATTTTTCATCTATCACTTCTATCATCAGCTCCTTAAAAATTTTCTGTACATAAGTTCATCATGTCAGAATAAAATCCTTCATTGGATTTTTTTCTCATGTGATAATAATGACTGTTAGCAGGTGATTGTTGGTCACACCCGAACCACTCACTATATAATCCCAAATAAATGCCATTTACTGACCTGAGCATAAGCATTTATAGTGTATTTCATAACTTATTAGAATTTAAGTCGTCGTGACGCGTAACGCGTAACGCGTGACGGGAAGAAGACCTCTATTATAGTTAGTTTCATAACTATCCATAAATAATGACCTCGTAATGCGTAAAGCGTAATGCGTGATGCGCAGGGATTAAACCCGTCACGCGTCACGCGTTACGCGTCACGAGAGCATATATTTATTATTTATGCTCACCTCAGTAAGAAGGATTATAATTCTATAGTACAGAATATTTTATAACATATTTCATAATTTATAGTGAAAAGTGAAAAGAATAGGACATTACTCACTCTTCACTCTTCACTATTCACTTCTTTTATGACACTTATAATAAAAAAAATAAGAGATTCTATATCGGCATCTGTAACAAATATGCTTGAGGAACTTTCTTATATTCCTCAAAAAGAAAAGATATTTATAAAACCCAATATAGCCCTGCCTACATGGCCTTCGTCTCCTTATATTACAAATCCTCAGGTCGTGGCAGGTATAATAGATTACCTGCAAGAAAAAGGGTTTGACGATATAGTGATAGGAGAAGGCCCTGTTCCCATTGATTTTCCTGTAGAAGAAACTTTTGCTGTTTCCGGTTATAGAGATATGTGCATGGAAAAAGGTGTGGACATGGTAAATCTTGATCTTTTGTCAAGGAAGAATATAACCGATACGATCAGCCTTCCTGAAATAGTTTTTGAAAGAGAATATATAAATGTATCAAAACTCAAGACTCATTATCAGACAACAGTAAGTCTTGGCCTCAAAAATCAGAAAGGACTTCTTTCTCCTGGAAATAAAAATTTATTCCACAGAAATCTCCATAGAAATATAGCAGAACTTGCCTCAGTAATAACTCCCTCCCTGTCTGTAATAGATGCTTCAAACGGACTGGAAGGAAATGGCCCTGCAGACCTGGGACATGAAGTGGAAGGTTTAAATTTACTTCTAGGAGGAACAGGTTTTCTTGCCCTGGACCAGCTTGCATGTAAAGTTATTGGCATTGATCCTTCCCAAGTTAAACATCTTGCTATTGCAGAAGAGAAAGGATGTTTTCGAAGTTTAAAGGATGAAATAGTGAAAGGTGAAATACTGGAAAAAATAGTTCACCCCTTTGAAATACCGTCTCTTTACTGGAAAAAGGGACATATTTATTATTACTGGTCTGATTATACCTGCTCCAGATGTTCTGTACTGGAAGGAAAGATTATAGAAAAAATTGATGAATTACCTCTGGAGTTACTGGAAAAATTACCTCTTACAGCTTTTATTACAGGCCCTCCCAAAACTCATATACCGGAAAATGTTAATGTCTACGGCATTGGCAAATGTGCCTCCATGTATAACAGGAAGTTGATTAACAAACATCCTGTTATATGTCCGCCAGATATAGATGATTTTCTGAATATTTTATCTTTTTTACTGATCCAGTAAATTACCGGGGTCAACTATAGATAAATTTTTGATTGAATTTTAAAGAGAAAAATCTTGTCTTTGATTTTATTTTATGTTATAATATAAAATCTCAAATCCGCCCATAGCTCAGGGGATAGAGCGACGGATTCCTAATCCGCAGGTCGGAGGTTCGATTCCTCTTGGGCGGGTTATTTTATTGTGTCCATACTTGCTTATATCGTATTTTTCATATAGAATATACTTATGAATAAGAGAGAAACTTCCAGCGACACAGCATTTGCATACATTACAGGATTTCACTATCCTCATATTACCGGTACTTTTTTATCTGCAATTAAAGAACAACCTTTAGCTATAAAAGATATTTTCGTTTCCATCGATCTATATCATATGATTTTAAAATTTATAAAAGAAGTCATTTAAATAATTTACTGAAAAACTCTATAGAAGCTATAAAATTATCCGATAATAAAGATTGTAAAGAAATGATAATGATGGTTATTATCCTCGCGTCACGCGTCACGCGTCACGCGTCACGATTATAAACAGGGGAATAGAATTTATTATGGAGATAGGAATAGCCGTGCAACATTATAACAAGCATATTCTCGTAGCAGATGATAGCAAAAGCCTCTTAACATTATATAAACATATATTTATGAGAAAACAGGATAATTTTGATTTTTTCGAAAGAGATGTTAAGGATGTAGATTATACTCTTGATACATTTGATAACGGAACAGCTCTTCTGGAATATTTTTCTTTTGAATATAAAAAAGGAAACAGAATTCCTATCTGTATCCTGGATATGCGAATGCCTGGAATAGATGGTCTTACTGCTGCCAGAAAACTCAGAGAAATCGATCATGATGTTATTATTATTATTGTTACAGCCTTTTCCGATATATCTCCTGATAGATTGAAGGATAGCCTTAAACATGATATTTATTACGTAAAAAAACCTTTTAACAGAGAAGAGTTTTATCTGCTTGTAGATTCACTTATTAAAGTCTGGAACAGAACACAAATGATGAAAGCGGTAGAAGAAGAACTCAGAAAGTCCAAGGAAGAAACAGAGGCATTAAATAAGCAGTTAGAAGAAGCAATAGCCAGTGCCAGACAGATGGCTTTTTCCGCTGAAGTTGCAAACAGGGCAAAAAGTGATTTCCTTGCAAATATGAGCCATGAAATAAGAACCCCTATGAATGCTATTCTTGGTTTTGCAGAACTTCTGGAAAATCAGATTACCGATGAAAAACTCAAAACCTATGCTGCTTCCATTATTACAGGCGGAAAGACACTTATGGCTCTCATCAATGATATACTTGATCTTTCCAAAATTGAAGCAGGTAAAATGGAAATCCAGCCTGTAGTAGTGAATTTATCTGCTCTGATTGATGACATAATACTTCTATTTTCCAGGAAAATAAAAGATAAAGGCCTTGAATTTAAATTTAATATCTCTCCTTCTTTACCGGATGGATTATTCCTGGATGAAGTGAGAGTAAAACAGATACTTTTTAACCTTGTAGGAAATGCCGTCAAGTTTACGGATAAAGGTTATGTCAGAATAGATGTGAGAGAGGAATATATTAAAGAAAATATAGTAAATGTTATATTTATGATAGAAGATACAGGTATTGGCATAGGAGAAGAACATCAAACATTAATCTTTGAATCATTCAGGCAGGGCATAAGACATGATCACGGTAAATATGGCGGTACCGGCCTGGGGCTTGCTATTACTAAAAGACTTGTAGATATAATGGGAGGAGAAATTTTTCTTGTCAGCAAGATCGGCAAAGGAAGCACTTTTACTGTAATACTCAAACATATAACTGTAACGGATATGACTGATATAAAGGTTAAATCTACAGTTGAAGATTTAAATCTTATACATTTTGATAACCTTCTCGTTTTAATAGTAGATGATATTATGGCCAACAGGTCATTACTGAAAGAATTGCTTACAATTCATAATATAAATACGTTAGAGGCAGAGAACGGAAAGGAAGCCATAATAATGGCAAAAGCTCATAGCCCTGATCTTATACTCATGGATATGAAGATGCCTGTTATGAATGGTTACCAGGCTACAAGACTCTTAAAAAAAGATATAGAATTACAGTCCATACCTGTTATTGCCCTTACAGCTTCTGCCATGAAAGAAGATGAAGAATTAATAATGAAAGCAGGCTGTGACGGATATTTAGCAAAACCTGTGACAAGAATGGATTTGTTGAATAAATTATTACATTTTTTCCCATGTAATAAAAAAGAGTCGGATACAGGTGAAATAGTTGTTCCTCCGGACACAATTACAGATGAGATGAAAGCAATTCTTCCTGAAATAGTTAGACTTCTGGAAACAGAATTTATGGAAAAATGGAACTATGGAAAGAAAAATTTTATTGTAAATAGAATTATGGAGTTCGGAAAAGAAGTTAATGAACTGTCTATTAAATGCAGCTTATCTCTCTTTGCTGACTGGTCAGATAGATTATTTAAATACTGTGAAGATTTTGACAGAAAAGGTATAGAGAAGGTGATGGATTCTTTTCCTGATTTGATAAAAAAAGTTAAAAGTTTGATTGATAAGGAGTGTTAATAACATGGCAATCAATGGAAATAACGATGAAAAGACAGTTCCTCTGATTTTGATAGTAGATGATACGAGAGTGAATCTTCAGCTTCTTGGAAAGATCCTGATGAAGGTAAATTATGAACTTGCCATAGCAAACAGCGGATATGAGGCTCTGGATATGGTCAAAGAGGTCAAGCCCGATCTTATTTTACTTGATGTTATGATGCCGGGAATAGACGGATATGACGTATGTAAAGCCCTGAAATCTTCTCCCGATACAAAGGATATACCGGTTATTTTTTTGACTGCCAAGTCGGAAAAAGAGGATATAGTAACAGGTTTCGATTTGGGAGCTGTAGATTATGTGACAAAACCTTTTAATTCTGCAGAATTACTTGCCAGGGTAAAAACCCATTTAGAGCTTAAATATGCAAGAGATCTTCTGGCAAAACAGAATGAAAAATTAAAACAACTTAATGATGTGAAAAACGAATTTCTCGGTATGGCTGCTCATGACCTGAGAAACCCTATAGGAAGTATAACAACCACCCTTTCTTATATCCTGGAATATCTGAACAGTAATCTGAGTGAAAAGCAGGTTAAATTCTTGAGAAATATTGAAAAAGCAGGTAAATATATGAATGTGCTGTTAAATGATCTCCTTGATCTGACAGCTATAGAGTCTGGAAAGTTGACTCTCAGACTTACGGAAGAGGATTATATAAATTTCCTGAAAGAGAATATTAGTCTCAATCAGATGCTGGCTGATAAAAAAGCTATAACTATTGATTTTAATTATGAAGATAATATTTCATATATAACCTTTGACAGGGATAAAATAACGCAGGTAATGAATAATTTAATCAGTAATGCCGTAAAATTTTCCCATGGTGATACAAGAATAACAGTAGATATAAAAAGGGGAGAAGATTGCATTATTACAAGTGTAATAGATCAGGGACAGGGGATACCGGAAAAAGAATTACCTTATATATTTAAGGAGTTTCACAGATCGACTGTAAAAGCCACAGACGGAGAGAAAAGTACCGGACTGGGACTTGCAATTACAAAGAAAATCGTTGAAGGACATGGAGGAAAAATAGGAGTGGAAAGCAAAGTCATGGAAGGCTCAAGGTTTTATTTTACCCTGCCAGGGTGATTGGAAAAAACAATGGATAATAAAAAGATACTCATAGCAGACGATGAACAGGAACTTCTGGAATTATATAAATCTATATTTGAAGAAGCCAATTCTTATGAATCTTCATGTAATGGTTTTTTTGCCGTTAATATTTTCAATGATGGTTTATATCTTCTGGAATATTTCATAAAAGAATACAATCTTGGCCATAGAATACCGCTCTGTATTCTTGATATGAAAATGCATATTATGAATGGTCTGGAGACTGCCAGGGAATTAAGGCGTATCGACGGTGACGTAATAATAGTTCTTATTACCGCCTATGCCCAAGAGTTGAGTTTTGAAGAAATAAAAGAGAGTTTAAATGAAAATATATATTATCTGAAAAAACCTTTCAGCCATCAGGAACTCTTCTGTCTGGTGGATTCTCTTGTTAAAAGCTGGAATAAAAATGAGGAATTGAATAGATATCGTAATTCTCTTGAAGAGCTTGTAGTTAAACGTACAGAAGAACTTCTGAAGGTAAATGAAACATTAAAAGAAGAGATGGCAGAGAGAATTAAAACTGAAAGTTTACTTTTAAGTACATTTGATTCTATTGATGATATGATTGTAGTAATAGACCGGAATATGAATATTGTCATGAGTAACTGGAAAGCCAAGGAATATATGAAAGAAAGAATCCTTTTTAAAAATTGTTATAAATTATTAAGAAATATTGAACAGCCATGTAAAGATTGCAGGGTAAAAGAGATATTTAAATCCGGCGGAAATATGGAATTTGAATATTCTGATTTGCTTCAGGGAAGAACTATGGAAATAAGAGCCTATCCGGTATTTGATAAAGAACTGAATACAGTAATGGTAGTAAAATTTATTCGTGATATAACGGAAAAAGTTAAACTTCAAAACCAGCTCCTTCAGTCTCAAAAAATGGAGGCCCTTGGCACTCTTGCCGGAGGTATTGCTCATGATTTTAATAATATACTCGGCTCTATTTTTATTAATACAGAGCTTGTTATGGATTATGTAGGAGAAGATATAAAATCAAGAAAAAATCTAGAGGAAATATTAATAGCTGCAAATAGAGCAAAAGAACTGGTCAGACAGATACTTTCTTTTACACGTAAGAAAGAATATCAATTGAAACCGGTTCTGGTAAGCCCTGTTATTAAAGAAGCTTTGAAATTAATCAGGGCTACACTTCCTTCTACTATAGAAATAAAGCAACATATAGATAGTTCCGGTGTAATTATGGGAGATCCATCTCATATTCATCAGATCTTAATGAATCTCTGTACAAATGCCTTTTACGCAATGAAGGAAAGCGGGGGAGTCCTTACAGTATCTCTGGATGATATATTTATTAATTCGGAAGAAGTGTCTTTATATGAAAATCTCAAAGAGGGCCCTCATGTAAAACTTTCAGTGAGTGATACAGGTTATGGAATAGACTCTTCAATTAAAGAAAGAATTTTCGAGCCTTATTTTACAACTAAAAGAGCAGGAGATGGGACTGGTCTTGGACTTTCTGTGGTATCAGGAATTATTCAGGCTTATAGAGGAGAAATAAAGGTTTCCAGCCAGCCCGGAGAGGGAAGTGTATTTCATGTATATTTTCCTGCAGTTGTAGCAGAGAAGGAAAAAATTGATGAAAAATCTGTTATGGTAAAAGGAGGAAAAGAAACTCTACTTTTAGTGGACGATGAGGAATTTATCCTCCATGGAATGAAAGTTATGTTAGAAAAACTGGGATATAATATTGTTGCCACAACAAGCAGTGTGGAAGCTCTTAATATGTTTCAGGCTGAACCTGACAGGTTTGACCTTGTTATTACCGATCAGACCATGCCGGAATTGCCGGGGCATAAACTTGTCGGAGAGATTATGCAGATCAAGCCTGGTTTGCCTGTAATACTCTGCACAGGTTTTTCCGATATTATAAACAGTGATAATTACTGGTCTACAGGTATAAGAGAATTTCTGATGAAACCTGTTAAAATAAAGACTCTGGCTGGAATTATAAGGAAATTACTGGACGAAAGCGAGGTTATCAAATTGCATGACAAGGATTCTGCTGATAGATGATGACGAACAACTCAGAACTGCTATTATTAAATTGCTCACATGCGAAGGATATGATATTACAGATACATATGATGGTAATGAAGGACTCAGGCTTCACAGGGAAAATCCATTTGATTTAATCATAACAGATCTTATTATGCCAGGGAAAAGTGGTTTTGAAACTATAGAGGAATTTAGAAATACCTCACCTGATGTCAAAATAATTGCCATTTCAGGCGTTACTTTTGACGGAGAAGATGATATTTTTAACAGAGCCAGAAAACTTGGTGTTCAACATACTATAACAAAACCTTTTACAAAAAAAAGATTACTTTCTATTCTCAGGGATATTTCCTGTGAACCGGAATCGTGAAGAGTGAGGGGGGGATATGAGAATCGTGATGCGTGATGAGAGCACAGATTTGCACTCTTCGTTGTGAACACCTTCGTAAGATTGTTGGAATACGTTAAAATTTTCTTATATCACGCCTGAATACATATGTTGATATAGATACACATGATTCAGATACAAAGGAAATATTTCTATCAATAGAATAATTTTATTTTTCAGTAGGAATTTCATTTAGCATGATAAATATATAAAACTTAGTTTATTTACTGATGTAAGCATAAATAATACATATCTTGAATAGACGTATCAGTACCTTTCGGACAGGTTCTTATTACATGCCTGTGCTCGGGTCAGTAGAATATATAAAAATCCATATATCGAGAGTAAATAGTTAGTGGTGAAGACAATGTTTTTACACTATTCGCTTATTGCAAGTTGCTGATAAGTAATCTAGCAAACTGTTCTTCTTATAATTTTAATTATAATTGGAAAATAGATATAATAAAAAAATATGTCAGGAGATTTTTTCATGAGTCCTATGGACATAATATGTCCTAACTGTGGCAGTTCGGACTATGATGATAATAATGTATGTGGCAGTTGTGGCTTTTTCATAAATCAGTTACCTGTTGGTACCCTTTTAATAAACAGATATGAAATTAAGAAAGCCATAAAAGCCGGTGGCATGGGAGCAGTTTATCTTGGTTATGATATCTATGAAGATCATATCTGTGCTGTAAAACAGATGTTTATTTATGAAGAAAATGCAGGGGTAAATGATTATATAACCGGCCGTTTTTTAGATGAAGCCAGACTTATGGTAGAACTAGATCATCCTTCCATACCAAAAGTAACAGATTTTTTTAATGAAAATACATATAATTATTATATGATTATGGACTATATAGAAGGTTGCGATCTCTATACTTATGTGACAGAACACAAGGAAAATATACCGGAAGAAATGGTTTTAAAATGGGCAATAGAAGTCTGTGACGTTCTTGATTATTTGCATTCCCGTCCGGACCCTATCATACATAGAGACTTAACACCTGCAAATCTTATTTTGAGCTCTAAAAATAACCGATTAATGCTTGTAGATTTTGGTTTTGCAAGACCTGTTGATCAGAATGCTGCTATGAGCACTTCTGTAGGAACGGAACTGTATGCAGCTCCCGAACAATGTGTTGGATATCCTCAGACAAGAAGTGATATTTATTCTCTTGGTGCTACTATGTATTTTCTTCTTACAAGAGAGCAGAGCCCTCTCTACAGACCTCCTTTAATCAAGCTGAGACCGGATGTTTCAGAACATACAAGACGGGTAATAGAGAAAGCTATGCAATTTGCTCCTGATGACCGTTTCTCTTCTGCAATGGACATGTATCAGGCTCTGTCTGAATGTATAAGATCTTCTATGTCATCTGCCGGTACTATGCCTGACCATAGTATAAGTGCTTTACAAAAAACATCTGTCATAGAGAAGAAGATGTCAGATAAACCTGTTCTTGCCGGTAAGGAAATTTCGATGAAAACATCTATTATAGAGAAAAACATGCCCGATAAACCTCTTTCTCCAGGCAGAGACATTTCATCGAAACCCTCTGTCATAGGAACGAGCTTTGCCAATAAATCGCTTTCTCTGAACAAGGGAATTTCTGGCTCTGTCCCTGGAGCGGAAAAAAAACAGGCTCCCAGAACATCTCTTTTACCAAAAGAAAGGACGCTGGCTCATATAGCAGCATTAAAAATGGAAGTTCCCAGAATAGAAGAACCTCCTGTTGAAGATGACGATGATGAACTGGATGATTTTCCTGATGAAAATGATGGAAATGATGAAAAAATAAAACAGGAAAAAGAAGACAGGAAAGAAGATTCCCCTGACGATTTACCTAACATCACCTTCATTGTAGAGAAGAAAGGGATAATTTCCAGGCTTGTAGATGTAATAATGAAATGGTTCGGCAGATGATAGTGATTTGTGAAGCGTGAGTGAAAAATTGTCTACTCACGACTCACGACTTACTATTCACTTAATCCCGCTACAGGTAAATTTATATGAGAATAATAGAAGCTTATGCTTCACTGTTTTCTAATTCTCATATTTGGTTGTGACCCCTCCAGTCATGCCTGTTAGTAACC
>JAKPQU010000363.1 GCA_029555925.1 Bacillota bacterium | reverse complement strand
TTCCGGAGAAAAAAATATCACGGCAGCACAGGTATATTTTATTGAATTATAATGTAAAGTAGCATGATATAAGCTGTAACTGTTATAAACGTTCCAGTTTAGATTTTTTTCGGAGGAGCATCAGGCAGGCAGACAGTATTTGCCTGTTATTCAAATTATTCAGTTTAATTAAAGCAATTTTATATGAGAATGATGAAGTTTGCACCTTCACTGGATGTTGATTTTCATATTTGGTTGTGACCGCTCCGGTCATGTCTGTTGGTATTAATTATAAAAATAAATAGACATTTTTTTTAGATTATGCTATCATAAATATTCAAAATCGTGGCATATTGCCCGTCACGCGTTACGCGTCACGACTCCAATATATAAGGAAGTGAAATCAATGAAATATATTTCAATTTTATTTATTATGTTACTTTCTATTTCTATCTGCGGCGGCTGTCAGAACGGAAGCGGAAATGCTACACCGTCTCCTTATCCTACTGCAACTCCTGTAACTACAATACAATCTGAACCGAACGGTGCAATCGATCCTAATTCATGGATCGAGGTATCAAACATAAATATAGAAAATCTGATGAAATTGGCACAGGATCAGGGTAAGACCGAAGAGGAAAAATATGGTAATTCTATATATACTTCAACACTGTGTACCAGTTTTGTTCTTCTTGAACTCGGAAATGGCCTTAAAGATATTACTCCCGAAGAATCCAGTAATGCAGGAACTACCGGCACAGGTGGTTCAACAGGAGCAACAGGCACTACAGGAGAGACAGGAGCAACAGGCACTACAGGAGCAACCACACCTTCGACAGAGATTAAAGAGGCAAAACCATCGAGAGAATCTATGGAAACACTTAAAGTTATTGTTACTCATAACAAGAAAACTCTGGAACAGATAAAGGCAAAGGTTATGGAAAATAAGGTGCCGGAAGGATATGAAGAGATTAACAAAAAGGTTCTGGCATGTTATGATAAATTGCTTGACGGTATAACAAAAGGCATTTCCTGTCTTGAAAAAGGCGATTTCTCCGATTTCAAAAAATCCCTCATAACAATAGAAGATGCAAAGGTTCTTATACAGGATGCTTTAATGGGGTTGAATGAAAAAGGGTATAAACCCAGGCCTGAATTCGAAGAACTTATAAATAAAGCTTTAAAAGAGTGAGAACGCGTAATGCGTGATGCGTGATACGTAATGTGTGATATGAGAGTTACCTGTCACGCGTTACGCGTCACGCGTCACGTTTTTATTTATGCGCTCCTGTTCCTTTTATCTCTTTCGCTGTTTTTCTGTATTCTACAAACATCTCTGAAAGCTCATATACTTCATTCTTTACTTCATCTTCATTCAGAGTAGTAAACGTTCCGTTGTCCATAAGTATTTCACCGTTTGCTATGACGTATTTTACTTCATTTCCGTTAGAAGCCCATATCAGGTTTTCCACCAGATTATCTTCTCTGGTAGGTGTCATATTGGGCACAGTAAGATCGAGGAATATAAAATCAGCATCTTTACCTTCTTCCAGGCTTCCAGCATTCAGCCTGAGGAATTTTGCCGGTTCTATTGTAATCATTTCCAGAAGTTTCTGGGCTGGAAGCAAAGAGGCATCCTGATGCAATGCTTTCTGATACTGAGAGGCGAGTTTTGCTGCTATGAGTATATTTTGATTATCTGCACTGCCGGAACCATCTGTTGATATTACAACAGGTATCCCCATTTCCATCATTTTTATAACAGGAGGCATTCCTGAACCAATGATGGTATTAGCCAGGGGATTATGAACTATCTTTGTTCCAGTATCTCTGAGTATTTCCAGATCTCTTTCCGTACAGTTTACCTGGTGTGCGAGAATAGTATTTTCATCCAGGAAATCTATGGAGTGAGCATATTCTACAGGCGTATGGCCGTAGGTTTCCCTGAACCATTTCGTAGTATTTGGTTCTTCTGAAGAATGCATGTGTATGAGTGTATTATTATCTCTTGCCCATTTTTTTAAAGCTTTAAGTTGTTCAGGGCCATTTGAAAAATCCTGGTCAGGTCCCGGAATTATCCAGGTTCTTTCTGTACCTGCAAATTTTTTGATATATTCATCCATTCTTTTTACCGATACTTCGGGCGAGTCCAGAATACGTTCATCATAATGTCTGTCCTGTGCACCTACTGCCACTATCATTTTTGTACCGGCCTTTAAATTTGCCCTGACTATTTCTTCTACTCTGTATTTATTGTGATTGCAGTGATGAACCATAGAAGATGTTATGCCGTAATATATATCGTCCAGCCTGGCTTTTATATAGGTAATATAGTTTGGCGATTTCCCGAATTTTTGCTCTAACATATTTCTTTTTTCGTTCATAAACCCTGTAAAAAGGTTTACTGCATGGTCGAGCCATGCAGTAAGAGGTTCATCTTTTGCCACACCTATTATGGGAGATTCGTGATCATGGCCATGGGCTTTTACAAATCCTGGCATAATTACTCCTCTTAATTTTTTTATATCAGATAAGGTGAAATTATCTTCTTTCTCACAACCTATTATCTGAAGTTCCCGGCCATAATCTCTTATAATTCTTTCCCCTGTTTCTTTCGTATATCTGCCTGTTTCTTTTATGAGATTCTTTTCCGTAAGTACATAGCCATCTCTTATTCTCTCACTTCTTCCGATTTTATCACTCAGAGGAAGTAAAAACTTACTTCTCATAAATTTGTATTTTTTTCCTGCCATGAAAAAACCACCTTTCTAATATTTATAAATAAGCTCAAAAGACCGGAGTCCTTTGAGCTTATTTATTTTTTATAATAATCTATTTATATACAATTTTCTCTTTTTTTTCTATTGTAATGACGGCTTCCCGCCAGCATATCATCTATTATGGAACGAACCAGTTCGCGCCCATTATTGCTGTTAAATAGTCTGATAAATTTATCAAGTAAATCATGGAAACTGCTATTTTCCATAGGTACATAAGAAGGAGATGGCACATCTCTTATCTGTCGCAATAATCCTGCTTCTACAAAATCATCAAGCGCTTCTTTTACCTGTTCTTCTTTTCTTCCGATGGCTTCTGAAATGAGAAAGGGACTGTATACTGTACTGGGATTATAGTAGAAAAATTCCAGAATTTCACTTTTTATCGAAGAATTAGCTATATGGGCAATAAAATATTTCAAATCACTACCTATGACAAAATCTCTCCTGTTTCCAAGAGTTATCCTCGCACTCATAGTAATCCCCCTGCTGGTCTATATTTTTCTCAAATAAAGCCCTCTGCCCCTCCTTTCTTAAATCTTATTTGGATACAATTTCATTATACCACGTGACCATTCATAGAACAAGCATTTATTATGTTTATTTTTTGTAAACTTTCAGCAGTTACCTGTCAGCCATCAACTAAAATCTGGCTGCTGACTGCTGATAATTGAACGCTTACCTTATTTTTTTCGTCTATCCATTAAAGAAATTACTTTAGATTCAAGGCTTTTCTGCGGTTTATCTTCTTCCTGTCTTTCTCCGAGAGAAATTACTTTTTCTTCTTCTTTATCCTCGTCCTGTCTTTCTCCGAGAGAAATTACCTTTCCCTCTTGTTCTTTATCCTCTTCCTGTCTTTCTCCAAGAGAAATTACCTTTCCCTCTTGTTCTTTGTTTTTCTCTTCTTCTTTGTATGGAGACGGAACTTTCTCCAGTCTTATAGGTATTCCCCCCATGGTAAAGCCTTTCCCCTGTATCTGTGCATCTTCTAATATCCAGCTAATCATACGTGGCGGAATAGATAATACCATTATGTGAACATGCCACCATCCAGGTTTTATGTCAGGAGTTATATCTTCAATCCTGCCAAAAAAAGCAGGATTCTCTTCTATATATACTAATATTAAATCATTAACTGTTGTAGACATTTTTATATGGTGATGAGTGATGGATAGTAAATTCCAGGTGTGTTATGACCTGTGACATGTATTAATAATTTCTACTCACTCTTCACGTTTCACCTCACTATTTTTATTCTCATCAATATTAATACATTTTTTCATTAAAGGCAATTCTTTTATAAAAAAAATCAAGGAAATTTTCCTGTAAAATAGAATAGTTAGTGAATAGTGATGGGATAATGAATAATTCACTCACTCTTCACTACTCACTATTTTATTTGCGAGGGTTATATATTTATGATAGATTTACGGCAGGATATTGAGCCTCAGTTCGGCGGATTTCATGATCTGATGAAATTTCGCGTCAGAGAAATACTTATTGTGTCTAGCATGTATGATGCTTTTGTTTTAGAACAGGATGGCCGTCTTTCGGAAAAGATTATGAGTGAATATGTCGATTTAAATCTGAGCTTTGTTCCGAGAGTAACAAGGGTATCTTCTGCACAGGAAGCTTTTTGTGCTCTCAGAGAGAGAGCTTTTAATCTGGTTATTACTATGCCACGTATTGTAGATATGGATCCTTTTGAATTTGGAAAGAAGGTTAAAGAGTTTGATCCGACTATGGCTGTAGTGCTTCTTACTTATAATACAGTGGAACTTGAGAATTTTGTCAGATTAAAAAAGAGTAAAGGTATTGATAAAATATTTTACTGGTCAGGAGATAGTAAAATTCTTCTGGCTATTGTTAAATATGTGGAAGATTTATTTAATATCCGGGAAGATACCAGAGCAGGTGTTCGCGTGATTTTAATTGTTGAAGACAGCCCTCTTTATTATTCATCATTTCTTCCTGTAATTTATACTGAGATTATGACTCAAACAAGGCTCTTAATATCAGAAAGTGTCAATGAATTTCACAGACTTCTTCGTATGAGAGCAAGACCAAAAATTATGCTTGCAGAGACCTTTGAAGAAGCGGTTGCTATCTATGAAACTTACAGACAAAATATTCTTGGAGTAATCAGTGATATAAGATTTCCCGTAGGAGGAAAGCCTGAACCGGATGCAGGCCTGAAACTTGTAGAAAAAATAAAATCTCAAACAGAGCCTCCTCCTGTTTTATTACAATCGTCAGAGCCTGAAATACAGTCTATAGCATTGCAGAAAAACGTAGCATGTCTGGATAAAAATTCTCAGAATTTTCTTCATGAATTAAGGACTTTTATGCAGGAAAATTTTGGCTTTGGAGATTTTGTTTTCAGATATCCTGATGGAAGGGAAGCAGGAAGAGCAAAAAATCTTCACGAAATGGAGCAGATGGTTTTAACTGTTCCTGCAGAAAGTCTTGAGTATCATGCCAGAAGGAATCATATTTCTACATGGCTTATGGCCAGAAGTGAATTTGAAGCTGCAAATGAACTGAGGCCAAAGAAAACATCGGATTATAAGAATATAGATGAAGCAAGAGAAGTATTGCGAAAATCCATAAGACATATAATAGAGACTTATCAGCATGGAGTAATTACTGATTTTCAGCCTTTCAATTTTGATCCTGCCAGTGATTTTGTAAAGCTTGGTGCCGGTTCTCTCGGAGGTAAAGGAAGGGGTATAGCTTTTATTAATTCACTTTTAGCCCAGACAGATGCTTTTAAAAATTATGAACATATAGATATTCGTGTACCAAGAGCAACAGTTATCTGTACCGAGGTGTTTGAAGAATTTCTGAAGCTCAATAATCTTGAAGAATTTGCCATTAAAGAAACAGATGATAATAAAATTGCCGAAGCCTTTATAAAATGTTCTCTTCCTGCAAGGATTCACTCTGCTCTTAAAGAATTTCTGAATAAAGTAAATTATCCTCTCGCAGTACGTTCTTCCAGTTTACTTGAAGATTCCCATTTTATACCCTTTGCCGGTCTGTACAGTACTTATATGCTTCCGAATAATCATCCTGATAGTAAGGTCAGGCTCGAGCATTTATGTGATGCTATAAAGCTTGTCTATGCGTCAACATTCTTTCAGTCTCCCAGAGCGTACGGTAAAAATACAAACCAGCGTATTGAAGAACAGAAAATGGCTGTTATTATTCAGCAGGTTTCAGGAGAACAGTATGGCGATGTCTTTTATCCTGTAGTATCAGGTATTGCCCAGTCTTATAATTTTTATCCCTTTGAACGAATGAAACCTGAAGACGGTTTTGCATGTCTTGCTCTAGGTCTTGGTAAAACAGTTGTCGGCGGAGGTCAGGCTTATTGTTTTTCGCCTGCCTATCCTGCAATGAATCCTGTTTATTCGAGTCCCAAGGAATTTATGAAGAAGACTCAGAGCCAGTTTTATGCATTAAATCTTATAGAAGATGACATCCATATTACAAGGGATGATTCTTCCACTCTGAAAAAACTTGATCTTTCCAGAGCAGAAGCAGATGGAACTCTATTTTTTGCAGGAAGTACCTATTCAATAGATAATCAGGTTATACGTGATACACTATCAATTCCCGGGCCGAGAATTATTACCTTTGCCAATATTTTAAAATACGGACTCTTTCCTCTGTCCGATATCTTAAAGATACTGTTAAAACTGGGGGAAAATGCTTTTGCATGTCCGGTAGAAATTGAATTTGCTTTAAATCTTTACAGAGATAAAGAGAGGAAACCTCAATTTCATGTCCTCCAGATAAGGCCATGGGTAATGGGTAGCGAAACATTTACTGTTTCTATCGATAATGTTATTAAAGAAGAAACTCTGTGTAATACAACCCATGCACTTGGTAACGGAGTTTTTGAAGGTCTCCATGATATTATCTATGTAGATCCTGAGAAATTTGATCCTGCCAGAACCCGTGTAATTGCGAAGGAAATAGAAAAAATAAATCAAAAATTTATTGCTGAAGAAAAACATTACATACTTTCCGGTTTTGGCCGATGGGGAACATCTGACCCATGGCTTGGCATACCGGTAGAGTGGGCTTATATATCACAGGCAAAGGTCATTGTAGAATCAAACCTGAAGGATTTTAAAGTAGATCCTTCTCAGGGAAGCCATTTCTTTCATAATATTACTTCCCTGAGGCTCGGTTATTTCCATGTTCATACAGAAGGAGGCGAAGAGTTTCTTGACTGGAAATGGTTAAAAGAACAACCTCTTTATGAAAAATATGATTTTGTAAATCATATACGTTTCGATAAGCCATTAACTGTAAAGATAGATGGCCGTTCTTCCAGAGGAGTAATTTTAAAACCCTGAATAAAAAAATAATAGAGAGGTATATAAAACCTCTCTATTATTTATATCCAAATATTGATTAGCCTCTTGAATATACTATACCATCTGTCTTGTATGCCTCTGATATTACCTGATGGCCAGGTCTGTCATTATTTGAACCTATAAGCTTTAAAGCACCTCTCTGAGGATCCCATCCCTGAACAAGTTCCGTATGGCCTCTGCTGGAATTCATCCATACATCACCGGCTTTTGCCTGATTGAGAGGAACCTGTCTGTAGCCCTGTTTTTTCAGTGCCTGTTCCATTTCTCCCACATTGATATGATGTCCCTGTATAAGTCCTTTACTTTCAAGGCATGAGCTTACGAAATCTGCACAGTTATTGGTCTGTCCCCCTGCTGCCGTAAAGTTAGGTAATTTACCTTTTATATCTATGGAATTCTGTCCGAGGAACTGTCTTCCGAGATTGACTGCATCGGCACCGCTCCCTGAACCGATACTGGTAAATGGCGTTCCGCCTGTCCCGCCTGTCCCAGCAAAGGCTCCTGCTCCATTGGGGCCTGCATAGGCTCCTGCATAAGGCATTCCGCCACCCATGCCACCTATGCCGCCCATACCGGGATAACCGCCGCCCATGCCGGGATAACCGCCGCCTATGCCGCCCATACCGCCGTCCATACCCGGCATACCGCCCATCATACCTGGCATCATACCACCCATAAACGGATTTGCTCCTCCGCCCATCATCATCATCATCATCTGCATCATCATCATCATCATCTGCATCATCTGCATCATAGGATTCTGCTGCTGCATACCAAGGAAATTACCTATATTATTACCCATCATGGGGCTGAAACCTGACATACCATCCATACCTGGCATCATTCCACCCATGCCCGGCATACCCATGCCCGGCATACCCATGCCACCCATCATTTCCTGGCATCCACCACCGGTCAGTCCCTGCAGTGCCCCCATCATCATCTGCATCATCTGCATCATAGGATTCTGCTGCATCATTCCCATAGGGGATGCTCCGCCGAAATAATTATTTACTACATTTGTTGATACATTGCTATTTCCTATTCCTATTCCCATTTTATTTACCTCCTTGAGAGTGTATTTATTCAAATTTCAAAGCTGTAGTTATCTATATAGGATATCACGTAAAAAAAAATAAAGTAAAGACTTTACATGAAAAAAAATTTTCTTTTGTAATATACTTCATAAGTATTTGTAAGCTATTTCACACTTTAGAGTAAGTCCAAAAAGTAATGTTCGAAAAAGATTAAGTAGCTATTTACCTGTTGCGAGTCTGTAGAGAAACTTTACCATTTATCTATGCAAAGGAGTATATATTATAACCTGGTTATTAAAATTCTGACTTCATCCTGTATTATATAATAAACAGTTTTTGAAAGTTCCAGTTCCGGGAATTTATCTGTTATATAATCGAATAATTCTTTAAATTCTTCCGGTGAAAGCTCCTCTATAAGATTTTTTCTCAAATTTTCTGTAGGAAGGGGAAGTACACCTATTTTTAATGTATAAAATCCTTCAGGTGCAGCATAGAGAAAAAATATAAGCGTATTTCTTTCCGTAAAATAATATTCTATAACAGATTCTTCGTCTCTTAATTTTTCTTTTAAATCCTTTACCGTCAGATATAACAGAGAGTAATTAACCTTTAATTCCGGGTATTTTTTTATTATTTCTTCAGCCAGTATTTTATGTGTTTGTTTCATAAGTGTATATTTTGTCCATACTTCTGACATTATTTCCGTTTCCAGTTCCTCCTGATTTACAAGGAGATAGTAAAGTTCTGTTATATTCTTTATCAGTTCTCGTTCCTTATGAAATAAATCTTCTCTTTCTTCTCTGTTTTTATACTGTTTCCCTTTAGTTCTCTCCAGTGCTTTAGCTCTTTCTATAAGTGTAAAAGCTTCTTCATTCTGTCCGGTTTCCAGGAAATGATCTATAAAATATTCATATACTTTATTTTCTCTGTAATCACAGATTTTGTGGAAATTGTATTCTGTAATGTCCAGAAGAGGAAACCAGAAGTAATTTTCAATTTCTTCTATAGATTTTTGATAATAACTTACTGTCTGACCGTATCTGTTCTGGTTCTTGGCAAGTCTTCCCATGTCAAAATTGATTTTCCATGATAGATCCGGTCTGAAGATTTTTTGGGAAATTTCTTTTACCTGTACCAGATATTCATAGGCCCTGCTATAATCTCCGTCTATTCTTTTCAGCCCTGCCAGTTGAAATAAAATATTTGTCTGATAATTTAAAAAACAGTATTTCTGACTCAAATCAAGGGCTAAGAGGAATTTCTTCTGAGCAATATCTTTATGGCCCCTCGAGAAAATCCCTGCGTTTGTAATGGCTCTTACAATGCCAATCTCATACTCCATATCCTGAAATAATGAAATAGAATTTTTTATTTTTTCTATTCCTTCATCGTAATTATCCATGCAACACATGGTATAGCCCAGATACTCTATGGCACATCCATAGAGTATCTTTAAATACTTTGCTGTTTCATTGTTTAAAATTTCTTCGAAACATTCTGTTGCTTTACCGTAAATTCCCATAGCCAGATAAATTTTTCCCAGATTATTCAATGTGCGGATTTCTCCGACAAGATTCCCTGTTTTTTTATATATGCTCAGAGCTTCCCTGAAATATTTTTTACCTTTTTTATGGTTGCCCCGTTTTTGATAGATTTCTCCCTTGATTGATATAGCTTCTGCCATATCTGTAATAACTCCCATTTCCTTATAAAGTGCCAGTGATATCTCTATATATTTGCAGGCTTCATCGGTTTTTCCGAGCATAAGAGAAATCAATCCTGCAGAGAAGTAAGTGTGAGCTTTTCTTTTCGGATAAAGGGAAAGATTTTCTTCTTTCAAATCTTCAGCATAAAACCTGGAGGCTTCTCTAAGATAAAAGAGTGACTGATTTATTTTTCCTTTCAGGTAAAGGGTGATGGCAAGATGGAAATTGCTGGAGCCTTCCATAGATTCTACGGGTAAACCGTCAGCCGCTATATTATAAGAATCCAGGAAATGCTTATATGCTTCATTTATTTTCCCCAGTTCCAGCTTTATTCTGCCTGCTGTCAGAAGGGTTTTCCATGATATAATTTTATTGTTTATATTTTCGGCACGTTTCAGTGATTTTTCTATAAGATTTTCTGCCACCTCTATACGGCCTTTTATAAATTCCTGATAACTCAAATAGGTGAGACTTACTATAATATCTTCTGTTATATGTTCCTGTTCCGATAATTTTAATCTGTACTTTAAACAGGATTCTGCTTTAGTGTATTTTCCTGTATCTTCATAAATTCTTCCTGCAGATTCTAAAAAAATACACAACCATTTTATAGATTTATATTTATATGCAATAGACATCCCGTTTATATAAATATTTAAAGCAACAGGGGGGGAGCCGAGAAAATCACAGCTATTTCCTGCAAGTAAAAGAGTTGAAAGTTTTTTATCCTTATCACTCAGATACTGTGTTTCCCAGGCAAGTTCGCTGTAAATCTCCACGGCTTTATCCAGTTTTTTTTGATGAGTAAAAAGAGAGGCCACCAGTGTTAAAACATTTAATTTTTCTTCTATATTGATCCCTTTGTTACATTCTTCCAGAGCTTCTTTAAAATATTTTTCCGAAATGGAATATCCTTCCTGAGCTTTATGGAATTTACCGAGTTCTATAAGGACACGAATAACAGGTTTTCTTTCACCGATTTTTCTTCTTATTTCCAGGCTTTTTCTTAACATAAGCATTGCCTCTGAAAATCTTTTCCCTTTTACCAGTAGATTACCTGTAAAAAGATATGCTCCTCCCACAGTTCTTTCCATTTTTCTGGCAGAGGCTTTTTCAATAATAGAGGTAAAAAAAATCACCCCTTTTTGATAGTCTCCTGATTGAAGGTAAATTTCTTTTATAAATTCCATGATGTCCAATGCTTCATGATCATCCTGTCTGTATAATATTATACTCAGGGCTTTTTTGAAATATTTCAGTCCTTCCGTATAATTACCAAGCTGATAGGACAGCATGGCAAGTTCTTTCAGTTCTTCCTGAAGTATTTTTCTATTAACTACAGGTTTTGATATGATGTATGACTCGTCTTTTACTTTTTGTTCTCTCCCCAGGAAACCTTCAAGTAATTCAAATAATTTATCCGTTCCTTCTTCAGAATATTCATATATTATACCTGAATTGTACTGTATTTTACCTATATAAGGAGCTATGTGAAATTCAGTAATACCTCTGTCTGCATACTTAAGTGGTACAGGGCTGAAAGCATAACTTTCAGGTATGGAAGGTTCGGATCTTTTTCTGTCTTTTTCCGGGGAATCATCTGTAAAAAATGATATAGAGTCAATCGTTTCTCCCATTTTCCATCTGACTATTCCCATTGAAAATAGTATGGATAGTTCTGTTTGCCAGTCTCCTATCTGTCTGAATATACTCAATGCTTCTCTGAAACATTTATAAGCTCTTTCCGGAAGGCCTGTATTCATTAATATTAAACCTCTGTAATAAAGGTTTTTCCCGAGAGCCTGCTTGAAGTCAATTTCACGTCTTATTTCTAATACCTGTCTGTAATATAGGAAAGCTTCTTTATAGTAGCCCATATTTTTTAATGCTCTTGCCTGACTGACTAGAGACAATATCAGTTCATTACTCATAGGATTCTTAATTTTTCTGCTTGCTTCCTGAAATTTTGCCAGACTTTCCTGGGTGTTTCCCATGAGCTCCTCTATGAAACCAAGCCAGTTAAGGCTTTTTATCTCGATAGAATTTATCCCGGATTTTTTGCTGTAATGGCATGCTTCCCTGAAATAAATTAAAGCTTTCTCATGGTCATTACCGGTAAAATAAATCTCTCCGATATCGAGAAGAATTGCACTTATTTCTTCTTTATTGCCTGTTTTTAAGTAGTATTCCCTTGCTTTTTTTAGAGCCTCAAGAGCTTCATTATAATTGCCTTTATAGATATAGATTTTACCTAACTGGTAATAGCTGTCAGCCAGTTTATCCCATTCTTTCAGGAAATTATGTATCCTGAGCCTTTCTTTTAACAGATTTTCCGCTCTGTTGAATTCTCCCAGGCAATGATAGAAAGAAACCTGAAGATATGTACTGTGTACATTCAAATCTATTGTGTTTATAATATCACTCACTTCCATGACCAGTTCCATTATCTCCAGTGCCTGAGGCCATTTGCCTTTAATTAAAAAAACTGTCGTATAGAAATGAAGAATCCAGAAAAGATCTTCTGTAATTTCATTTTTATTTTTTCTCAGCAATCTTATCCTGTCAATTTGATTACTCGCAGAAGACAGGTCTTTTAGAAATTTTTCTATATTCGACAAAATCCTGTCCTTTCAATAGAAGATTTATATTCAGACTAATTCGACAAAATTAGATTTTTCCTTCCCCTCACTCTTCACCCTTCACCCTTTTCTAGTTAGTTTCATAACTATCCATAAATAATGACCTCGTGATGCGTAAAGCGTAATGCGTGATGCGCAGGGATTAAACCCGTCACGCGTTACGCGCAATGTCATTAAGTTAAGGAATATTGTATTTCTGCTTAAAGGATTTGCCTCTTATTTCCTCTCCCTTGAGGGAGAGGATTAAGGAGAGGGT
>JAKPQU010000338.1 GCA_029555925.1 Bacillota bacterium | reverse complement strand
GAGCAGTTGTGTCACCTGAAACCAGGAATAAACTTCTTGCAATGGATATAAAATGTTAGTACCGTAACAGGTAAAATGGTATTCGTAAAAAGCTTCTGCCTGGCGGGCTCTGGAGAAGAAAAATTAGTTTTTTATATAGATTAAAAATTAAATAAGGGCTAATTTATTGTCTGTAAAACAAATTAAATAAGGCAAATTATTTTTCTTCGTACGAGCCTGTCAGGCAGAAGCTGATAAATGGATACTAATTTACCTGTAGCGGTAGTTAGTGAGTCGTGAAGAGTGAAGGGATGCCTTACTCGTCATACGTGACGCGTCACGATTATAAGGATATATATAAATGAGTAATATTACAATTTTCAATCTTGCATTCAGGTATTTTCCGGGAGATAAATTAAAAGTTCCCGTCCACATTCCATACGGGTGCCTCTGTATAATATCTGCACTGGAACAGGCAGGTCACAGGGTGGAATTCAGAGATTACCAGTTGAATTCTTATAATAACCCGACAGAAATCCGATGTATGGTAGATTTTCTTAAAAACCCCTGCAATATTATCGGTATATCCTGTTTTTCAAAAGAATTACCATACGCAGTTCTTCTGAGCAGAGAATTGAAAAAATTATACCCTTTCGTGAACATAATACTTGGCGGATGCGGCCCGACGGGAGTGGCTGAAAAACTGATAGAATATTTTGATTCAATAGATTTTGTCGTAACAGGCGAAGGTGATGTAACGGTTGTAGAACTGTTAGATGCCATAGAAGGGAGAAGACATTTCGACAGTGTAAAAGGTATAGTGTTTAAAAGTGACGGCAATGTTACTGTTACACAGGAAAGAGAAAGAATAAAGGATCTTGATGCACTCCCTCCTGCAGCCTATCATCATATAAATCTTTCATTTTATGACAGTCTTTATCTGTCCTGGAGCAGAGGATGTCCCTATAGATGTACCTTTTGCGATCAGGGCAGTTTCTGGAAAGGAAAACTTGTTAAAAGAAGTTTTGAGAATGTCTTTGCCGAACTGGATCGTCTGTCAGAGATGAAATCTTACTGTGAGATTACGTTTGCCGATAATATATTCTGTCATAATAAAGAAGATTTTAAGAGATTTTTCGAAGAATATAAAAAGAGAAATTATAATTTTAAATTCAATATGTGCAGACGGCTAGATGATATAGATGATGAAATACTTGACATGGCAGAAGAACTTAACTGTCAGGTAGTTTTTTTCGGAGTAGAGTCAGGAAGCTCTTATGTGCTTGAAGAGATAAAGAAAAATATTCATGTAGACATAAAAGAAATACTCTTAAAAACTGCAGATAAAATACCTGTGTCCGCGGCTAGTTTTATCTTTAACTTCCCTTTTGAAACAATATATGATTTCCTTGAAACAATGAATTTTATCCTGAATTTGTTTCTTACAAAAACAAAGAACTATCTCCATATTCATCTTCATTATCTTATTCCCATAGCAGGAACTGAGATATACAGAAAATACGGCAGCAATCTCATCTACAGGGAATTCGGTAATATTCTTACATCAGGGAGGAACATGGAGGAGTATGAACATTACAATCTTGAAGAAAATATGAAAAATTTGACCTTTCCTCCTTTAAGCGAAAAAAAGAGTAGCTGTGACAGCCATATAAAGGAACTTGTAAAAAAATACGGTGATACTTTTATCTCATATTATATATATGAATCTGTTGACAGGGAAACAAAGGAAAATTTCCTCAAATGTTTTAGAAGATCCCTCAGAACCGGTATAATGGATTATTTCTTCAAACACAGTAGATACAGTATTTTTATGGGTAGAGAGAAATTTTATATCCTGTCTGATCCTTCTTCTGAGCGTGATAACAGTATATATGTCAGAGTGGACAAGAACAATATAGAAAATTTCTACGAATATTTACCTTATGAAAATAAAAAGAATCTTTTTATCTATCATGATGGTCTCTCCATAGATGAAATTAATAAATTAAAACATTCGCTGGAAGGATTTGACCATATCTTCTTGAAACCTTTCATGAAAGTTGACGAAAATACCTGTAAAGAATGTCCTTCACTCTTTTCTGTAGAACATGGTAAAATAGTTTTCTGCGGAGGAAAAGGAGGCAGGTATTTTAATTTTTATTCTTCCAGGGAAGAAATTTACAGGGAATTTTTGAAAAGAGGAATTGCAGGGTGCTGTTCGGGTCGTAATGCGTGATGCGTAACGCGTGGCGGGAGGTAAATACTCAGTACCGTAACAGGTAAAATGGTATCCGTAAAAAACTTCTGCCTGGCGGGCTCTGGAGAAGAAAAATTAGTTTTCTATATAGAATTAAAAATTAAATAAGGGCTAATTTATTGTCTGTAAAACAAATTAAATAAGGCAAATTATTTTTCTTCGTAAGAGCCTGTCAGGCAGAAGCTGATAAATGGTTACGAATTTACCTGTTACGGTACTCAGTATATCCGGTAATGGCAGTCTGTAAAAAATGGTTCCGTCCCCCTTAAGATTATAATCCCTGAATTAATCTGAAAGAGTGATATCATTTATGATAGTAAAATTTATTAAATTTTTTGCTGTAGGCCTGTTAAATACGATTGTAGATCTGGGGTTGTTAAATGTTTTACTTTTTATTACAGGTCTTGGTCATAAAGGAGGAGCCACATACAGTCTCTTTAAAGCTCTTTCTTTTTCTGCCGCTGTTATTAACAGCTATTATTTTAATAAATTATGGGTTTTTAAAGGACAGGGACAGAAAAAAGAAGTGGCCCAGTTCTCCACTTTTTTATTGATAAGTATTATAGGAGGATTGATTAATGTTTTTGTTGCCACAACAGTAGTTACCTCTGTTCCTGTAATTCTGGTACATCCGAATGTCTGGCCTACTGTCGGTGCTCTGTGCGGTTCTTTTACAGCTTTTACCTGGAATTTTCTCGGCTATAATTATATTGTGTTCAAGGGGAAGAAGTGAGTCGTGAGTTGTGAGTCGTGAGTTGTGAAAAGTGAAAACTGAAAAGTGAGTGGTGATTAATGCTGTTCACTGATGACTGCTCACTGCTCACTGATTATGTGCCGCACTTTTGCCTGCAACATAGCCGGAACTCCATGCCCACTGAAGGTTAAATCCGCCGCTGTCTCCATCTACGTCCAGTATTTCTCCCGCGAAATATAGACCGGGAACAATCTTTGATTCGAGAGTCTTTTCATTTACTTCTTTCGTACAGACTCCTCCTGCCGTTACCTGGGAATTGTTGAACCCGTTTGTATCTCTCACGGGAAATTCCCAGCAATTCAGAAGTCGGAAGAGATTTTTCTTTTCCTTCCACGTTAAATCACCGCATAAGGTATTATTATTTATACGGCTTTCTTTTAATATTACCGGTATGAGTTTTTTATTGATTACACCTATGAAAGAATCATGAACTGTTCTGTAATTGAACACAGCCATCCGATTCTCTAAAAAATCTTCCACGTCCTGTGCCTTCATCGGATATAATATATTTACCGTGAGTGTAACTTTTTTCCCTTCTGAAAGACCATAGGAGGCAAATCTGCTCAATTGAAGTACGGGGGGACCTGAAATACCGTAATCGGTAAACAGTATTTCTCCTTTTTCCTTTCTTTTACTTTCTTTATGAATAAATATTTCCGCTTCGCCGTCAAATTTGATGCCCGACAGGGCTTTTAGATATTTACAGTCAAGTTTTAACTGCACAAGAGAGGGAAGAGGTTTTACTAAACTATGACCCAGTTTAATGGCAAGAGAAAAGCCTGAACCGTCAGAACCGGTTGAAGAAACAGATTTTCCCCCTGTAGCCAGAATAAGCCTGTCACATTCATATAGTTTATTGTCAACCGTTTTTAATTTAAAGAAGCTGTCTTTGAGAATTTCTTTTATTTTTGAATTGCAGTATACGGGAATATCTCTTTCCTCTATGGCAAGTCTGAGCAGATCAAGAACAGAAGAAGCCTGAAGTGACATGGGAAACATTTTACCTTCTTCCTGAATTATGAGAGGTAAACCTGTAGTATTGAAGAAATTAACTGTATCATCCAGGGTAAAAGCACTTAAAATTTTACCGGCGAATTGAGGATTTTCACTGTAATATCTTTTTTCATCTATAAATTTATTTGTTATATTACATCTGCCGTTGCCGGTACCAAGGAGTTTTCTCCCGACCCTGTCATTGCCTTCCACTATGGCTGTATCTATGCCGGAATCTTTTGCAGTAATAGCAGCCATAAGACCTGCAGGCCCTCCGCCTGTGATAATAAGTTTATGTTTTATCATAATAATACTTTCTTTATAAGACGTGACGCGTGACGGGTAGGTTTCACTTTTCACGACTCACGACTCACTAATAATACAACATTCGATAAAGATCCAGTAATTCTTCTTTCATTTCCGTTACACTGTTAAAACGTTTATCTATATCTTTATTCAGGGATTTCTGAATAATTTCTTCCATTTTTTCCGAAATGCATGGTTTTACAGAACGAAGCAATTCAAATTCAAAGGGTATTCTTTCGCATGGATCTATACAGGTAAGCAATTCATAAAGGGTTACTCCGAGAGAGAATATATCACTTCTTATATCAATGTGGCCTTCATACAGTTCAGGTGCTATATAGCCCGGAGTTCCTATGAGTGTTTCAGCATGTCCATGCTCAAATATTGTTGCTATACCGAAATCCAGCAGGATAATTTTATTATCCCTGTCTCTTTTTATAAAATTACCGGGGTTTATATCTCTGTGTATAACAGGTGGAATATTTGAGTGGAGACATTCCAGTATATCACATATTTCTATGCCGATGGAAATGACTTCTTCCTCGGAAAATCCTCCTTTATAAGAAGTATAGAGCAGGTCGGAAAGATTGATACCTTCTATATATTCCATAATGATATAATAATTATCATCTTCAATAAAGAAATCCTTTATGGAAGGTATGGCAGGATGATTGAGACTGATAAGCATAAAAGCTTCTACTTCAAACATAGAAATAAAAGATATTTTTTCTTCCGGACTCATTACGGAACTATACATCTCTTTTATTACACATTTGCTTTTATTATTTACTTCTTCTCCCAGATAAAGATTGGCCATTCCGCCCTGCCTCAGAGGATAGATAATTTTGTAGTTCTTTTCATGAAGATATATTTCTTCATCATTGGCTTCTTCAAGTAAATAACAAGTTCCGTAATTTTTGAAGCATTCATATAAGTCCGGTTGTTCCTTACCGCATTTAGGACATGCCATAAATCGTTACCTTCGATAAGATATTTGAATAATGAATCGTGACGCGTGACGCGTGATGCGTCACGCGTGGATTATCCTTGCATAGTCAGGTGTAAAATATACTGTAATGTTCGTCTCAGTAATTATACTCAAAATTTCTTTCCATGTATATATGGTAGAAATAAAAATATATAAATGTTATAATGACTGCGGTAATCATAGAGTAAAAAATAATTCTTGAAAATCTATAATCAGTGCTCTGTGAATCCGGATTATTATGCTCGCTATTCACTGCTCACGTTCACTATTATGAACATTCGAAAAATCTCGGAAAAGGATTATCCTTTTATATTAAATCTTGCTTCTGAAACATCTGTTCTGCAGATTTCTTCTGTAAGAC
Organism: Bacillota bacterium; assembly: GCA_029555925.1. The sequence continues at coordinate 1,105 of JAKPQU010000338.1, read as the reverse complement.
ATGATGTCAATCCTGCTTTCGTCAGGGAAAAATATCTTTCTGAAATGAAACAGGTTTTAGAGCTTATAAACGTTCTGCGTGATTATACATTTTTGATTGCTTCAGACATCCATGACGAACCCCTGGGCTATCTACTTCTGGACACGGCAAATAACGAACTTATTACAGGTATAAGTCAGGCATGGATTTTTGATCTATCTGTGATAGAACCTTACAGGGAAAGTTCTGTACCTTCGGAACTGCTCAGGAAAGCCGAAGAGATTTCAAAAGAGAAAGGCCTGAGACATATTGCTTTAAGTTTGCCCTGTGCAGACGAAAAAAGGCTGAAATTCTTTATTTCATCCGGTTATGAGATAGAAAGAAAGAGGTTTTATAAAAAACTCAAAGAAGGTGAAGATAGAAAAGTTTTAAATGAGTCATTTATCATAAGGCCTTCAGTGCCGGACGATCTTCCTTTTATGATAAGATTGATAAAAGAAAATCTTGAACATCTCATATCACCTTTGCGAAATTATTCTCATGAAGAAATAGAACACTGCAGAGAGCATTTCTGTGATGAACTTGGAAATAAATTAAAAACCGGTCATATGGTAAGCTTTGTTGCAGAAGAAAAGAAAAAACCTCTGGGATTTTTTCTTGTGGCATACAATGAGGATCATTTCACGGAACAGGGAGAAGTATATGTAAATAATATAATAGTCGAGAAAAATTCCATGGGAAAATGGGTCGGAAACAGACTCGGTGAAAAAATAGAAGAATACGCGGCTTCCAGGGGGATTTCTATACTGAGTGCCGATATTGTTCTCTCAAACAGAAGATCCATTATGTTTACTACAAGATATTTCAAATATGTGCCGGAGCATGCCGGACTCCTCAAATGTTTCTGACGGCAAAACTGTTGCCGTCAGTAAAAAATAACTACTGACTTGAGTACCGTAACAGGTAAAATGGTATCTGTAAAAAACTTCTGCCTGGCGGGCTCTGGAGAAGAAAAATTAGTTTTTTATATAGAATTAAAAATTAAATAAGGGCTAATTTATTGTCTGTAAAACAAATTAAATAAGGCAGATTATTTTTCTTCGTAAGAGCCTGTCAGGCAGAAGCT
>JAKPQU010000306.1 GCA_029555925.1 Bacillota bacterium | reverse complement strand
TCACGCGTTACGCGTTACGCGTCACGACAAACTTAAATTCTAATAAGTTATGAAATACACTATAATCACTGGAACAGGTAATTTCGTAACCATTCATAATTTTTGCGAACCATATTTCTATATGTAATATTGACATTTTATATACCAAATGGTATACTAATAATATTATGGATAACAGAGAAAATATATTATCGTGTGCTTTAAAACTCTTTTCTTCACGAGGTTATGACTCTGTCAGCGTACAGGAGATTGTAGAGTCTGCAGGCATAACAAAACCGACACTCTATTATTACTTCGGAAGCAAAGAAGGACTTCTGGAAGCACTTATAGAGACAAACTTCAATCGTTTATATGAAGTAACGAAAGAAGCGGCATTATATAACGGAGATCTTCCTCTTACTCTCTACAGAGTTGTAAAATCCCATTTTATGTTTGCCAGAGAAAACAGCAATTTTTACAGGATGCAATTAGCCATGTGGTTTGCACCTCCCGAAAGTGCTTCATGGAAAATAATTGCCCGTTTTAACCAGAGACACTTTAATATTATAGAAGAAATGTTTGTTGCAGCCTCTCTCCATCATGGAAATATGAAGGGAAAACATAAAGCTCTGGGAGCTACGTTCCTGGGAATGATAAATACCTATACAGGGCTTGCCCTGAATGGATACACCGAATTAAATGATGAATTGATATACAGGGCTGTACAGCAGTTTATGTACGGAATTTTTTCATAATTTTTTTTGCCTTCAATATACCAGTTGGTATATAAAAATATCTATTACCTCGCGTCACGCGTTACGCGTTACGCGTCACGATTACAAGGAGGAATTTCAATGAAAGAATCAATTTTCTATCACATCTATCCCATAGGTTTCTGCGGCGCTCCGAAGGAGAATGATTTTTCTTCTCCCGTAACTGAGAGACTGAACAAAATTTACGAGTGGATTCCCCATTTTAAAGAACTGGGTATTAATGCTATTTATCTGGGCCCTCTTTTTTCTTCAACCGGTCATGGTTATGATACGGCCGATTTTTATCAGGTAGACAGGAGGCTCGGAAGTAACGAAACTCTTAAAAATATAATAGATGCTCTGCACAGAGAAGGCATAAAGGTAATACTTGACGGTGTGTTTCACCATACGGGAAGAGATTTCTGGGCTTTTAGAGACGTAATAAACAACAGGGAAAATTCTCAATATTGCAACTGGTTTTCAGGACTTTCCTTCGATAGAAGAAGTCCTTATAATGATCCTTTCACATATGACACATGGAACGGCCATTATAATCTGGTAAAACTCAATCTTAACCACTGTGATGTAAAAAATCATATTTATTATGCGGTAAAATTCTGGGTCGATGAATTTCATATAGACGGTCTCCGTCTTGATGCTGCAGACTGTATGGATATAAATTTCCTGAGAGAATTTTCCGATTTCTGCCATGGCCTCAGAGAAAATTTCTTCATGGCAGGAGAAGTCATCCATGGTGATTACAGAAAATGGATCGAAGAAGGTCATCTGGATTCCGTGACAAATTACGAATGCTATAAAGGATTATATTCGAGCCATAATGATAAAAATTATTTCGAGATCGCCTTTTCACTGAACAGGGAATTCTGTGATGAATACGGCCTCTATAAAAACCTGCCCCTGTACAATTTTGTGGACAATCATGATGTGGACAGGGTCGCATCAACCCTTAACAATCAGTCACACCTGTATACTCTCTACGCCATTTTATTTACTATGCCCGGTATTCCGTCAATTTATTATGGCAGTGAATGGGGCATGGAAGGGAAAAAAACAAACGGAAGTGATGATGCACTGAGGCCATGTATTGACCTTCAGGAAGTAAAATTCTGGAAACATGCAGGGCTGTTCTGGTATATAAGCAGCCTGGCCCGTATACGCCGTAATTCACCGGCACTCTGTTACGGTAATTACGAACAACTTCACGTAAATCATGAACAGCTTGCTTTCTCAAGAAAATCAGGAGACGAAACAGTAATAGTTTCTATTAATTCTTCGGATAAAAGTTCTTCCTTTGATTTAAATGTAAAGCATGGCAATAAATTGATAGATTTGCTTAATGAAGGAGATTGTTTTGATATAAATAGCAATAAAGCCAGATTCGATGTAAATCCTTACGGGGCAAGGATAATGGTGGTAAAATAATCTTCAGCAATGAGTGGTAAGTAGTGACTTAACATATTTTTACTCATTACTTACCACTCACTATTCATCTTAAAATTTCTCAATAACCTTCTGATGTGGTTTAATCATTTCTTCTTTTGCCTTCTTATAAAATTCTTTTTTCATACCGGGCAGCATTAACATAAAGGCAAACATAAGATTTTGAAGTCTTTCTCCAAAATTCTTTTGAGGGTAATCAAAAAGATTATGTTTTTTATAATATAGATAATCTGCTCTGAACATGCCCCATCCTCTGTAAACAAGATCGCGAAATATCATATGGCCTCCCACTTCAAGATAGGTTCGCGGTTTTAAGAATTTTTCTTCTATTCCCGTAACCATCTGTTTTACCAGAGTTTCTATAAGAGATGTTATATAATGTGAATCTTCATATTCATCTGTAACCATACCTGCCAGATTGGCTCTGCCCATCTGCACCTTGGCTTCCAGAACCTGTCTTACATTTGCTATATCCCTGAGAGGGCCCGATATAAGATAACCGAACTGTTTTCCTTCAAATACTGGACAGTGACCTTTAAAAAACGAGCGGTCCATATACATCTTCCACCGTGATGACAAATACCTGCCTTTTATACGTGCCGCCATTACCACTCCGTCTGCAGGAAGAACATGTTTATTTATGATATCGGCAAAACCATCTTTATATACACATTCATTGTCATAGGTGCATAAATAACAGCTCACACATCCGCCTTTCATGTCAAATTCCCTTATATTAATCACTTCAACCCGGCATGGGCACAGGCTCTCAAAAACCTTTATCATTCTGTTTAAATTAACGTCTTCTTTCTGCGCATCTGTAAGAACCACTATCTTTTTATTGCTTTTCTTTGAATTTTCCTTTATCTCACCGGGCTTGTATTCAGGCATTTCATAACAGGGAATCTTAAATTTTCTTTCTACAGGCATTTTTTCTTTGATAAAATTAAAGAAATTTCTGGAGAATTTAAGCAACATTTCCCTTTCCTTCTCTTTAAGTAAATCCTGCATTTCTGCAGAGAAACCGTCCAGATATTTCATCCCCAGATCTTCTGAGATTGAGTGAATATAATTATGGGCAGTATGATCGTAAAAATGAACGGAAGTAGTAATCGCCGTTGCATATTTATCTTTAAATATATCTTTTTTATTTTTTTCAAAGATAAGTTCGGCAAACCTGTGAACAGGAGAAGGTGCCAGAAAAACATAGACAGGGAAAACCCATATGATGCCATCGGATTTTTCTATTTCTTCAAGCATTGAGTCAAAATATACTTCTCCTTTTTCTATCTTATTTATCTCTTTCCCTATATGAAAGATATTGAATTCATGTTCGGGAAAATGCTTTTTTATATAATTCAAATATTGCAGGGTAAGACTCGGTTCTCCTTTCGGACTTCCGCTTAACACTGAAATTTTCATTCTAAAAATCCTCCTTTTAAATTTTCCATTGTTTCATTACACCATTCAATCATAGCACTGCTTACCTTTATACCGCAGCGAACAGTCGAGAGCCAGTATCGGAAGCTTTAAGGCTTGCCCAGATAGATATAATGAAAAAATATAGTCATCCCTTCTTCTGGGCTCCTTTTATTCTCACAGGAGACTGGAAGTAATTCTTCGGAAATCATTTATCCAGACATTCCCTGTGCCAGACTTTGTCTTTCAATCTCTCATATACGTTATATACAATGGGGCATATTGCACAGCTTTCTATTACACTGGTCATTTTTAATGTAAAATGTTTGGTATGAAGCGGGGGGTAAGCGGCACAGGCATCGGGTCTGTAAGGGTAACAGGAACACATGTTATTTTTGAGGAAAGGACATGGATCTGCCCTGAACATATATTCTTCTTCAAATTCCATTTTAAAGAGATACTTTTTTTCAAAATCCTTCATAGATATTCCGAGCGAATGTGATAAATCCTCCATTTCTTCAAGCTCAAAACATGGGCTCATTTCTTTACAGCAATTTCCGCATTTGGTACAATCTATTTCTGATGCAACTTCTTTATAAATCCTGTGGACCATCTTATCAACAATCTTCGAAGAAATATTACAGCATAGCAAAAAAGAACGAAATTGCCAGTTTTCATCATTATGTTTTTCTGATAGTTTTTTAATTTTTTTAAGATTTAATTCCATAGTATGTTTCTCTTTTCCTGAATTTTAATTCCATGTACATTCTAACACTTTTCAATGATATATTATAGTTAATTTCATATAAATTTATAAACAATTAAAATCGTGATACATAATGCACAGGGATATAAACCTGTCACGCATTACGCGTTACGCGTCACGACCACTTAAATTCTAATAAATTATGATACACTTATGTTGTTGAACAAAAAATTACCCATAAAAATTTTTCACAGACCCGTTGTCAGGCCTGTGAAAAATTTATTAATGTATAGGAGTTTTATCTTACGCATTACGCATTGCGCATTACGCATTACATATCCCTTAATAGCAGTAATGATCTGACTTGAAAGGCCCTTCAGGGGATATTCCTATATAATCTGCCTGTTTTTCCGTAAGTACTGTCAGATGTGCTCCCAGTTTCCCAAGATGAAGTCTTGCAACTTCTTCATCCAGTTTTTTATCAATCCTGTAAACACCTGTCTTGCGTCTGTTAGTCCAGAGATCAATCTGTGCCATAACTTGATTGGTAAAACTGTTAGACATTACAAAACTGGGATGCCCTGTAGCACATCCTAGATTTACGAGACGGCCTTCTGCAAGTACATATATACAATGTCCGTCAGGGAATATATATTTATCTACCTGCGGTTTTATATTTTCTTTCTTTATACCGGGCCAGCTTTCGAGTTTATCCATTTCTATTTCATTGTCAAAATGTCCTATATTACAGACTATAGCCTGATCTTTCATCTTCGACATATGTTCTGCAGTGATGACATTACAGTTCCCTGTAGCTGTTACAAAAATATCTGCAATCGGAAGTGCATCTTCTACCGTAACAACCCTGTAGCCACACATAAGTGCCTGTAATGCACATATCGGATCTACTTCACTTACCATTATCTGGGCTTTCTGTCCTGCAAGGGATTCTGCCGAACCTTTCCCTACATTACCATAACCGCATATCATGGCAGTTTTCCCGGAAATCATAACATCTGTAGCGCGTTTAATGGCATCTACCAGCGATTCGCGACATCCGTAAATATTATCAAACTTGTTCTTTGTAATAGCATCATTTACATTTATGGCAGTAAACAGTAATTCTCCCCTGTCCATCATCTGATAAAGTCTTTTTACACCTGTTGTTGTTTCTTCCGACACACCTTTACAATCTGCTACAAGACGATGGAAGAACCGAGGGTCTTCTTTAAGGCTTTGACGGAGAACGGAATATACAATAGCAAGTTCTTTATTATCAACCTTTTCATTCAGAAGAGACGGATTTTCTTCTCCGTAATAACCCTTATGAATGATTAATGTAGCATCTCCTCCGTCGTCTACAATAAGATTTGGGCCTTTACCATCGGGCCATGTGAGAGCTTTTTTGGTAAATTCCCAGTATTCTTCCAGTGTTTCACCTTTATAAGCAAATACCGGTATACCTGCTTTTGCTATAGCGGCAGCGGCATGATCCTGTGTGGAAAATATATTACATGATGCCCATCTCACATCTGCTCCCAGTTCAACCAGTGTTTCAATGAGAACTGCTGTCTGAATTGTCATATGAAGACTTCCCATAATTCTGGCACCTTTTAAAGGTTTTGACGGGCCGTATTTTTTTCTTGTCTCCATAAGACCCGGCATTTCATGTTCTGCTATAATAATTTCCTTTCTACCGAAATCTGCCAGGTTAATATCTTTTACATAATAATCTGTCTTAACCATATTAAGACCTCCTCTTAAATAATATATGGGAATCGTGACGCGTGACGCGTGACGCGTGACGGGTCTGTTCCAATCACCTGTAATCAAAATCATGTCGGTGGTTACAATTTTTCTATAAAAGGTTCATAAATAATAACCGGGGTTTCATTATGTGAGATAAAAAACTCACCGCATTTAACAAACTCTTCCCTTTCTGCCAGCTCATTCATCACAGCATCTGTAAGACCTGTACCTGTTTTACAGTTTTTTGCCACCCATGGCATGACAAGAAAAGCTGTATTAACAGTTTCACCTATTATATCAGGTCTTTCATAATCAGGATGTCCCATAAGACCGAGAAAAATATCGCCTTTATGGAGAGTGATTATCAGCCCATGCATATTGAGCAATCTTCTGCTCTCTTTAGCTGCTTCCAGTGCTCTCGCTTCATGATTTATGCCTGTAAAAAAACCAAGAAAACCATCTCCTATATATTTTACAGGAACTCCGTCAAATCTCTTCACTGCTTCGGTAACTGTATAATGGATAATATTCATCCATAAAGCAAGTTCCTTCGGTGCCATTAAAGTAGCTTTACCGGCAAAACCGTTAATACCGGTGCAGAATACAGTGGCATTAAATGTGTCTGTTTCCGCCATAGTTCCTCCCAGAAGCCATTCAACACTTACACCGAGCAGTCTGGACAGTTCTACCAGAACAGAGATATCAGGGGCATTCTCTCCTCTTTCCCATTTTGACACAGCCTGGGCACTGATCTGTAAAGCGCCTGCAATATCTGTCTGTTTCAATCTCCTTTTTTCACGGGATGTTTTAATTCTGGAACCGAGTTTTTTTAAGTCCATAATATTTCCCTGTATCTGATAACATTATATAGAGCATAAGAGTAAAAATCAATGAAGACATAGTTGATTCCTGTAACGTGTCTCTTGTGTAAAGTAAAATTCCAATGGAATTTTAAGTATATATTTTTTTTTTAAATAGTCAATAGATATTTCCGGAGAATTTGCTATTCTTTATTTCTCTAATATAGCCCGGAATTATTTCCATTAAAGATTCTCTTTCTTCACAAGGTTTTTATAACTCCTGTATTCATGTATGGCAAAACCGGAGAAAGAATTATAGTCCATTAATTTCTTTTTTGCTTCTTCCATAACTGATTTTAAACCGGTCAGACCTATAGCGGCAAAGCTGAGATTGTCATCAGAGAGAGGTTTTGTCTCAAGTCCTATAAAAACTTCTTTATTTTTTAAAGAAGCATAAGATAATTCATTCTGCGCAAGTGCTATAATACCATTATTCCCATCTGCTACAGTCCTGTAATCCATAATAGCAATATTATCTGTCACATCTATTATTTGTTCCATGAGAGGTTTTTTCAGTCCGTCAACTGTCACAGTTCTTATCTGTTTTGTATATGGATCGGGAGAATCAAACCAGAAAGGTATAGCTGCACTGAACACAAGATCTTTTCCGGAGATTCTGTCTGATATTTCCATGAACAGTTCAATATAATGCTCTAAAATCCATGCCTGCTTCTCTGTTTTAAACTCCGGTAACAGATAAGGTTCTATATCATATTGAATACCGTAAAATTTTTCATTTCTTTCCGACTCTTCGTTATAGAGGATAATCTCATCTACTTTTTCCAGAACCTGACCATGGTATTCTGGAAGAGCATAATCTTTATTTCCATCCAGGGCATAGACTTTTACATTTATCAAAGAAAGGTCTGAAATGAGACTGCGAATATTATTGGTTTTCATAGCAAAATCTCCCGGTATCTGCAGAAATATACAGGTAAATTCCTCATGAGACAGAAATGATAAAAATTCCTCTCTTTCAGAAGAACCTGCAAGAATCTCAGATGTATTCCATACCCAGAGAGCTTTTTGCAATGGCTTTCCTTCTGCATATTTCATGATTGAACATAAGAAGGAAGAAATTATAAATATGATAAAAATAACCCTGAAAAAATTCAATACTGTTACCTTTTTTCTAAATAATTACTGCACTTTTTTTACCATACCGGCGGCTACCAGCTCATAGATTGCTTTTCCTACATCGAAATAGGTCTTGCCGGAGCCTTTCATCACATCTCTTACAGTTTTCTTTTCATCCAGATGAAACAGTATATACAAATATTCAGACTGAACTGTAACTATGGCAGAAGTAGACAGTTGAACTTTAAAAATATCATCAAGGGATTTTACCACTTCTCTTATCTTTACAAACTGTTCCTTCCTTTTCAGAACCTCGGTAAGAAGTTCATCAGTAGGAATATTTATTGTTCTCTTATCAGGTGTTTCTCCGGCATAAAATCTTCCTTTTCCGATAACCCAGTTTACCGATTGATAGAAAGCTTCTTCCCCTGTAATCTGACCGTAAACACAGTGGGTTATATTACCTTTCTCCACATATATATCGCCGTCTTCAAGGGGGGATTTAATGGATAGTTTTCCCGTGACCTCACAGGAACAGAATTCGACAAGTAAATCAAACATATCAAGTATTTCCAGTTCAAATCCGTCAAATCCTGTCAGTTCTGCTTCTTTAGGCTCTCTCGTTTTATTTACAAATTCATCAAGGAGATATGAAACAACTTCAGATTCTATAGGTGTACCGCCCTGTGCAGCTTTCCTTATACTTTCCAGTATATTTTCATGGCCTTCTTTCTTTAAAACATAACCTGCCACTCCGGCTTTAAGAGAATTCAAAACCGTATCCCTGTCAAGGTCCTGGGAACTGAGCACTATTATTCTGGCAGAGGGCATGGTACCTTTTATCTTGCTTATTACATCGATACTGCTTTTATCCGATACCGATATATCCATTAAGATTACATCTGGTTTTTCACGGGATTTATTAAGTTTCCCGAGACATTCTTCACCTGTGGAAGCATATTCGATTACTTCTATATCAACAGAGTTTTCAATAGCTTTTCTGCAGGAAAGACTCTGGGTTACTGAACTTTCTACAAGAAAAACCTTTATCTTTTTATGAGTATAAAATTCTCTTTTCAATTTATTCAAAGAATCTACAATATTCTTTTTTATTCTTCCGAGAAGATCCCATTTTTCTTCTTTTTCAGCCGGTGGTAGTTTTATGACAGTAGGTTTTTCCTCTTCCATAGAAATTACCGACATAAGATCCTTCTTGAGGTCTTTTGCAGTCTGATATCTATCTTCCACTTCTTTTTGAAGGGCTTTTATCAATATTGCTTCAAGTCTGGTAGAAACAGAGGAATTTACCCTTCTTACAGGTTTGAATTCAAAAGGCATTACAGGCATGGTGCCGCTTACGAGATGATAAATAGTGGCTCCCAGAGCATAGATATCACTTCTCACATCCTGTATGCCCGAATACTGCTCGGGCGGTGCATAACCTACCGTTCCTATAGCTGTCTGGCGTCTTGTCACTCTGTCTGTAGTTTTTGCAGTACCGAAATCTATGAGGATTATCTGATTATCTCTGGCTCTAAGCATTACATTATCAGGTTTTAAGTCTCTGTATATAATCTGAGGTTTGTTATTGTGAAGATAATCCAGTACATCACATAGAGTCAGAGCCCAGTTAATAACCCTGTCTTCTTCGAGAGATCTTTTTCTTTCCTTTTCCATTATGGTGAGCAGATCATTACCGGGAATATAATCCATAACAAGATAATATTTATCGTCTTCGAGAAAATAATCAAGCACATGAGGTAAAGCGGGATGGCGCAATCTTGCAAGAATTTCTACTTCAGACTTGAATCTTGTCACCCTGTAATCTTTTTCTTCATCTGAAAGTGAATCAAAATAAAGAAGCTTTACGGCACAGACACAGTTAAGCCTTTTATCAAGGGCTGCATATAATTCACCCATGCCTCCTTTTTGAAGGGGTGATATCAATTTGTATCTATCACCGAGTACTATCTCTTTTTTTATTTTATCTCTCGGACAGAATTCCAGACTGGAAGAACAGGAATTACATATTTTTGCTTTATCATCATTTTTATTACAGCAACTCAGACAGTATATCATAATTCAATCACCATTATTCTTTAAAGATTTCGTGACGCGTGACGCGTGACGCGAGGAATAAACCGGGAAAAGTTCTGATACCAACCATAATAAATTCTTTATATAAAAATTTAGTCCTGTCAAAAACAGGAATAAAATTCAAATTATCCTGAATTATTAAGAATTTGTCTGACTATCCCGGTAAAAAGTAAACACACCAAGCCCCATTACGGAAGCCAACATACCCATAACACCAATGGCTTTTACTATCATGGCAAGACCTTCTATAGATCTGAGACATTTCAGTTCAGCACATAGATAAACCCAGTCATGGACTACTCCGTCTCCTCCGAGAAGGGGAAGTTGCTGATAAGGTGCATCTGCCATATAGATAGAAATATTTATAAAATTTTCAAAAAACCAGAAAAGACTGAAGAAAAAAGCACCATAATCTTTCTTTCTGAAAAAATATATAAAAAAAGCTGCAGGTACAAAAAGTTGCCCGGCAGTTCCGCCTGAGACATGAATAAATTCATTTCCTGTCAGAGCAAAGATGAAATGACCTGCTTCATGAAAACACAGATTTACAAAATCCAGCAGACCGAAATACATTTTCTGCGTAATATACGGAATTAAAAGAATTACCATAATAACAATAACGATAATATGCCAGAACATATGTTTTTTCTGGTCGGCACCATACATAAACTCATCTCCTTATGATAAAAAATGATTACAGCGGTAAGCATAAATTTGCTCTCGTGACGCGCGTAACGCGTGACGGGAGGAAGGCTTTATCACATGCTTATGCTCAGGTCAGTAATTCAGTTTAGCATTTTTTATCGTTATTTTAAACATGTTACAGATAAATATATTTGTACCGGAGAAAATAAGTGCTATAATATTATACAGTCAGTCTCATAACAATTCATAATTATAGTTGGTTTCATAACAATCCATACTTAATGACCTCGTAATGCGTAAAGCGTGATGCGTGATGCGCAGGGATTAAACTTGTCACGACAATTTAAATTCCAATAAGTTATGAAATACACTATAATGAGTGAATAGTGAGTAATGTCCTATTCTTTTCACTTTTCACTAACTTATATAAGGAAGGGAATAAAAAACATGAATTTTACCGTAAGACCTGCAACAAAAGAAGATTACAGAGGTATATGCGATGTATTTACAGAATTGGATTCCGTACACCATAAACTGTTACCGGAGGTTTACTGTGAGACTCAGGGACCTGCCAGATCGGAGGAATATATATTCAGCATCATTGATAATGAAGATGCCGCCATTTTTGTAGCAGAGAGTGATAAAGAGATTATAGGCCTAGTTCACATTTATATACAGGAAACACCTCCATTACCTATTGTAGTTCCCCAGAAATACTCCATGATTGATAACCTGATAGTAAAAAGTAAATTCCACCATTCAGATGCAGGAAGAATACTCATTGAAAAAGCCCATGAATGGTCTTCAAGTAAAGGAGTAAAACAGGTTGCACTTGTTATATGGGAATTTAACACAGGTGCCATAGAGTTCTATGAAAAGCTGGGTTACAGAACGGTAAGCCGCAGGATGGGCATATCTCTTAAAGATGTATAATATTTTTCCTACGGCTCACCGGACAGGCAGACTACTAAATACCGCTACAGGTAAATTTATATGAGAATCGTGACGCGTAACGCGTAACGCGTGACGGGGGGAACAAATTTTCATTTTTCGTTGTGACCGTATCGGTCATGGCTGTTAGTAACCATTTATCAGCTTCTACCTGACAGGCTCTTACGAAGAAAAATAATTTGCCTTATTTAATTTGTTTTACAGACAATAAATTAGCCCTTATTTAATTTTTAATTCTATATAAAAAACTAATTTTTCTTCTCCAGAGCCCGCCAGGCAGAAGCTTTTTAC
>JAKPQU010000305.1 GCA_029555925.1 Bacillota bacterium | reverse complement strand
GGAACGTTTATAACAGTTACAGCTTATATCATGCTACTTTACATTATAATTCAATAAAATATACCTGTGCTGCCGTGATATTTTTTTCTCCGGAACACCAGGCAGGCAGACTACTATGTCTAAAGCTAAATAGTATAAATATGAGAATTATCAGACAGTGAAGCATAAGACTTCATCATTCTCATATAAATCCCTGTGTGAATCCCTGTTTAGAATGGTAATTTAAGCTCTTTTACGGAAACCTTTTCTTTAAATTTCAAAAACATATCATAAAAAACAGGTAATATAAAGAGAACAAAAACAGTGGATGTGAAAAGTCCTCCTATGATAACAATAGCCATAGGTTTTTGCATTTCTGTTCCCTGAAGTTTTGTCACAACAAGAGGAATAAGTCCCAGAATGGCGCAGAGAGCAGTCATTAGTTTCGGCCTCACCCTGTCGACACTCGCTTTTATGATTGCCTCTCTGCCGGTAATCCCATGTTCTTTCATCTCTTTTATATTGGTAAAAAGTACAAGACTGTTCTGAACAGCTATACCCATGAGAGCAATAAAACCTATGGATGAAGGCACATTTAACGAAGTTCCTGTAATAAACATGGCTATAATACCGCCGGCAAGCGCTGCAGGAAGGGTTATCATAATAAGAAGAGTTACGGATATTGAGCCAAGGGTAATATATATAAGCATGAATACTAAAAATATGGCGAAAATTACTGCAAGAGAAAGAGAACGGAATGCTTTTTCCTGATTTTCATATTCCCCTCCATATACTACATAATATCCTTCGGGAAGGGTTATTTCTTTCTTTATTTTTTCTTTTATGGCTTTAACGACACCTCCCACATTACCTCCCTCTACATTACAGTTAATAGCAATTCTTCTTGTAAGAGCTTCATGTTTTATCGTATTTGGCACATGTGTTTCATATATGCTGGCTATCTGTCCCAGAGGAACCCTTGCGCCAACAGGCGTATCTATGAGAAGATCCTGGAGTTTTTCAGGATCGGAACGGTATTCATCTATGAGTCTTATATAAATTCCGTAATTTTTCTTTCCGCTCCATATCTGAGAAACTTCTTCTCCTCCAAGGGCAAGTCTTATATATTCCGAAAGAGAAGCGGCAGTTATACCATATCTTGCAGCTTCTTCACGATTTATATCTATTTTTAACTGTGGTATTTCCGTAGCCTGTTCCATATTAAGATCCGTAATCCCCGGGATTCCTTCCATTACTTCTCTTATTTCTTTCCCTTTTTTTATAAGTAGAGACAGATCATCACCAAAGACTTTCACACTTACCGTAGAAGGAGTTCCTGCAATACTTTCTTCTATTCTCATTGTAAAAGGCTGCATGATGGCAACTGCTATGCCTGGTATTTCATTGACCCTGTGCCTCAGTTCATCCACTATTTTTTCTCTGCTTCTCTGTCTTTTTGCAGGAGGTAAGAGGTTGGCATGTATTTCAGTCGTATTTATCCCTATGGGGCACTCGGATTCTTCCGCTCTTCCCACAGTACTTATAACATCCGTTACTTCAGGAATATCATGGAGTATCTTCTCTACAAGACCTGACAGTTTTATTGCTTTCTGAAGGGATATATCGGAAGGCATGTTAATTGATAAAAATATGGCACCTTCATCCACTTCAGGTATGAATTCCGTGGAAAGAAAAACAGATGATGAAAGAATGGCTATGACCGTTATTAATACAACTCCGATAAAAATTTTCTCTCCTGCCAGGACTTTTCGGAGAATAGAGGTATAAAATGTTTTTAGTTTTACTGTGATTCCGGATTCTTTTTCTTCTCCTCTCTTTTTTAAAAGATAGGAGCAGAGTACCGGAGTGAGTGTGAGAGAAAGTAAAAAGGCTGCAGCCATAGAAGAACATACTGCAAAGGCAAGAGGTTTAAACATTTTTCCCTCGAGACCTCCAAGAATAAAAAGAGGGAAAAATACGGAAATTATTATAAATGTAGCTGCAGTAGTAGGTTTCCTCATTTCTTTAACACTGTTGTAAATAACATGTAACAGCGGTACATGCCTGTTTTTCTCCTCTGAAAGACGGCGCACTGCATTTTCCACATCTATTATCGATGCATCTACCAGAAGGGTTATGCCGATGGCAAGACCTCCCAGAGACATGGTATTAATAGAGAGTTTTGCAAGATACATTAAAAGAAATGTTATTATAACGGATACGGGTATAACAAGAGCCACAATAAAGGAACTTCTTATTTCTCCCAGGAATACGATAAGAACGAGTATTACAAAAAAAGATCCTTCAAGTATTGCTTTCTGCACATTATGAAGGGCACTTTCTATGAGTTCTGTCTGGTCATAGTACGGGATTATTCTGTAACCGGAAGGCAGGGTGGCATTTATTTCCTGAATATGTTTTTTTAACTCTGAAATTGTAGTAACTGTATCGGAACCGAACTGTTTCACAACAGTACTTGAAACAGTTTCTTCTCCATTCCTTCTCACAATCCCTCTTCTTATAGCCTGGCTGTCTTCAACGGAACCAACATCGCGAAGAAGGATTGGTATTGATTTTTTTCTTACTCCCACCACTGACAGTGCCAGATCCTGTATTGATTGTATTCTGTTATTCTGGCCGTTTATGATCATTTCAGTGGGCCCCATAGATATAAAACTGCCGGAAGCTCCTTCGTTCGATGCTATTACAGCCCTTTCAATATCCGAAAGGGTGAGATTCAATGACTGAAGCCTGTAAGGATCTACAAGAACCTGGTACTGCCGGAAATATCCGCCCATATTTATCACTTTTGAAATATTCGGTGATGTCATAATCTGATATTCCAGTTGAAATTCCGCAAGCTCACGAAGTTCCGTCAATTGTTCAGGAGTTTCATGAGGGCCCTGAAGGGTATATTGAAAAATCTCCGACAGTCTTGTTGTTATACTGCCTATGACGGGATTTTCCGTACCTCCAGGAAAAGAAGGCATGACCTGTGAAAATTTCTCTGTTACGAACTGTCTTGCCAGATAATAATCCGTATCGGAGGAAAAGCTTACTGTTACTGCCGAAAGTCCCGGTATTGTCGTAGAGCGTATACCTGTTACGCCGGGAAGTCCGTTCATTGCAGTTTCTACAGGTCTTGTAATGAGAAGTTCCACTTCTTCCTGTGCCATAGATTTGTTTTCTATAAGTATATTGAAAATAGGAAGTGTAAGATCTGGAAATATGTCGTTCGAAAGTTTTGTATAGGACATAATGCCTGTCAGTATTGCCATGATAACTATAAAAATTACAAGAACCCTTTTCTGAAGAGAAAAATGAATTACTTTTGTGATAAAAGAATCCGGCCGTTCCAGGTCACTGTTATTCAATAATTACACCTTCCTTACTGCTCTCGTGACGCATAACGCGTGACGGGAGGAAAACCTTTATTACATACTTGGCTGGTCACTGGTCACTGATTACTGCTCACTGTTTAATGCTGGCACCCTCCTTTGAGGGCTTCTTTGCTTGCTGCAGATCGTAATTCAAAAGCACCTTCTATGACAACCTCTTCTCCCGGGGAGAGACCTTTTTTTATAATATATTCCTTGTTTCTCAGAAGTTCTGCTTCAACTTCCCGTCTTTCATAGGTATTTTCTTTATCTTTCACTGCAAGGAAAATAATTTTTTTCCCCTCATCATCCAGGACTGACGATGAAGGCAGTATCAGGCCCGGTGTTTCACTGGTTTTTATCCTTGAGTTGACTGTCATACCAGGTTTGAGCAGGTTTTCTCTGTTGTCGAAGGAAAATCTTATGTCGAAGGTTCTTGTTTCCTGATGGAACGTATTGCTTATATAGAAAATTTTTCCTGTAAATATCTCTCCCGGATAGGCAGAAGTTGTTATCTCAACAGTCTGTCCTGTTTTTACTTTTGTGAAATCCTTTTCATAGATTTCACTGTCTATCCAGAGGCTTGAACTATCGAGTACTTTAAAAATAATGGTATTTGTATATATAAATTCACCTGTATTTATATTTCTTTCCAGTATATATCCGTTTATGGGAGAGAATACAGGAAGTTCTCCTCCTGTGTATTTACCGGCATTTTCCGGTGTTATACCGAAGGTTGCCAGTACTGCTTCTGCTCTGTCATATTCAATCTGTGCTTCTCTGTAAGAGGCTTCTGCCTGCTGCAACTCCTGTGCACTGTTCAGGCCGTTATTGTATATGGTTTCTTCTCTTTTCATCTGATGTTCTATTATATCAAGATCTGTTTTTGCTCTTTGAAATTCTGAAAGTGCCTGTGTATATTCTTTTTCTGCTTCTGTATATTTCGCCTTTACTGCCTGTAATTCTGCATGGTCTCTTACACCTCTGTCATAAACAGACTCTTCTCTTTCCATTATGCCTTTTGCTATATCCATTGCGGTTTTTGTCTGAGTAACAGATGCAGAGGCATTTTCATATTCTGTCTGAATGGAGAGAAGTTCTTTTTTTGATATTATTCCTGCTTTATATAATTTTTCACCTCTCTTAAGCTCTTCTTCTGATTTTACCAGGTCACTTTTTGCCCTTACATATTCACTTTCGGCCTCTGCAAAATTCATCTTCGCCTCATCAAGAGGTTTTTTCCCGAATTCACCTGTTTCTTCTATGGCTATTATCTTTTTAAGTTCTGCCGAAGCAGATTTGAAATTTGCCTCTTCCGCTTTTACATTTTCTCTTGCAGTAATAAACTTTGTTTTCCTGTCTGCCAGCTCTTCTTTTTTTGTTTCATAGGGAGGCTCTGAAAAGGCTCCT
Source organism: Bacillota bacterium (assembly GCA_029555925.1). The sequence continues at coordinate 6,897 of JAKPQU010000305.1, read as the reverse complement.
GTTTTTGCCAGTTCTTTTTTTATTCTCAAATTTTCAGAGGCTACTTTTACCTTCTGAGCTCCTCCCTGCAAATCTGCAATTGCTCTGGCCAGATCGGAACTGGATATGATAGAAAGAAGATCACCTTTATGCACATAATCTCCTAAATTTACCCTGATAAGTTTTACCTTACCTCCTGTAACAGGAGTTATATTTACAAGAAGATTTGAATTTGCTATTACTTCTCCTATTGTTTCCATATAAGAAGGGACTCTGGAAGATTCTATCTTTTTTGTCTTTAACCCTATAGATTCTTTAATTTCTTTTTCAAGTGTGACAAATTTACTTGCCTGCCCATGAACATGACCTTCGTCGGTATGAGAATCTTCAGTGTGAGAAGCTTCAGTGTGAAGATCTTCATTATGCTGTGCCTCTTTACAGGCAGGAATAAACAGTAATAACAATGATAAAATCAGAAACAGCCTGATTAATCTCATAACTCTTCCTCCAGTTTCATTGAAGCTGCTCTTTCGCATTTTGCGATGGCTCCGTAATATCTGTAGACAGCTTCTATATATTCTTTCTGTATTTCATTATAGGTTTTCATGGCATCCATAAATTCCAGATATGAAAATGCACCTTCTTCATATCCGTACTGAGCCTTCCATAGAAGATCATCTGAATTTACCAGTATTTTATCTCTGAAAGCTGTCAGTAAACTTCTGGCTTCAAGAAATTCGTAACAGGCTTTTTCCGCTTCCAGTTTCACCTTTATTTTTACAGATGATAACATGGCTTCTTCCTGTCTCAGGCCTGCTTCTGCCATATCTATCTGTGAGCCTATGGAACCATAGTCAAAAACAGGAAGGGCAAATCTGAATACCACTCCATTTTCCTCCGGTTCATATTCTCTGTTCGAATCTCTTCTGTAAGATACTATAAGATCGGGAAATCTCTCTCTTTTTGCTATACTGATTTCATATTCTTTCACAGATATTAACGCTTCCTGACCTTTTATAACAGGCCTGTTCACAAGAGCCTGATCTAGAATTTCTTCCTCTTTTATTTCTTTTATTTTTATTGGATTACTGTTTATATCAGGAACTGCTATTTCTGTATTTTTTCTGTCATACTGTCCCATAATGCTGAAAATGGTTGATCTGGCAATCTTCAGTTGATTCTCTGCATGAATAAGAGCCTGTACCGATCGTGCCTCTTCAAGCTGAAAACGGAGGAATTCCGCCTGCGGAATATTGCCGAGATTATATTCTATTTCCGATTTTTCCAGTGCTTTTTTGAAAATCTCTGTGTTTTTTTCCTGAAGTTTATAAAGTTCAAAAGCCGTGCAATAGTCATAGTATCCGAGTCTGGCATGAAGGGACGTTTCAAGGATTACCTCCTGTAACTGACATGCCTCATAAAAAGCTTCTCTGTCGGCTTTTTCTCCTTTTAGATGAAATTTGCCCGATATGTCAAATAACTGAGAGAGGAGTATATTCTCTTTTCTTTCTATAGAGCCTGTATTGGGGCCTATAACAAGTTCCGGATTCGGCCATGTGCTGCTTCCTCTGGCAGCAGCCTCAAAATATGCCAGTTTTTCTTTTGCAGCATTTATATCGGGATTTTTTTCTATGGTAATAGCTATAATATCTTCAATAGTCAATATTTTAGCTGTCTCGGATGCACAGCATAGAGAAGTAAGAAGAAGTATACTCAATAAGAGAACAAAAAAAAATTGAAAGATGTTTGTATAATCGTAACGCATAACGCGTAACGCGTTACGCGTGGTTTCATTACTCATCTTTTCACCATATACCCTTCGTTTTTTCACCCTTCACTAAATATTAATAAGCAATTCCATAAAACAGTGTTCAATATTCAAAACATGTTTCACTATTATGAGAAAACAAAAAAATAATATATAAAAACTTATATTTTTGAGTAATAACAGACGGGAAACATGGCCTGTAAAAAAAGAGTTCTTTTTTTTGCTGTATTCAATTAATTTTTCAAGTCTTAATCTGATAGAACTTTTTCCGAAACAGGAAAATGAGTAATTTTCATGAGGAGTTTCCGAAAGTTCTGCTGTCTTGACAAGGGCCGATGCAACAGCAAGAGGATTTTTCGTATGAAAAACGGAAAATTTATCACATTCTAAATCCCTGATTTTATCCCATTCTTTATAAAATTTCAGAGGAAGAAAAAATAAAATACTGTTACATAATAATATGATAAGTCTTACAGGATTATCCATGTTTATTATATGACATGCTTCATGATACATCAGACCTTCCAGTTCTCTGTCATTTAATATTTCTGTTAATTTTTTCGGCACTATGACTGCAGGATTAAAGAAACCTGTAATACCTGTATATTTTACCGGTATATGTGCTTCCTGAAATCTTATTGATCTTTTCAGATTTTTATTTAACTTTTCACTCAAACTTAGAACCCTTTCCGACGGGGAAAGGAAGTTTTTTGAGAAATTTTTATAAAATCTTACTGTTGAAAGGATAAGTGAACATATCTTTACACATGATATAATCATTAATATCATAGCCATGACTTTAAGTATAATTACCGTATCTTTGGCTTCGTAAGGTATTGCATCAAGGGCTATATGGATTATACCGTTTATTCCGGCACATCTTGTATGGCCGTCAAAAATATTGTTTTCAGGACATTTACTCTGTTCCCAGTAAGTATAAATTGTTATATAAAAAGAGATTAATACCGGCAAGAATGTAATGATAAAAAAATTTTTTGACAGATTTTTAATAAACAGTTCTTTAATTTTTTCAAAAAAGCAGAAAATTACTGTTACAAATAAAGAAAGAAATAGAAAAAATAAATATACAGAGCTTATAATATTAATTGTTTCCATCGTTTTTATCCTGTTCTTTTTGTAATTCATCTATTATAGTGGCAAAACGTTTTATTATCTCTATGTCTTCAGGTTCTTCCGGATTTGCAAAATAAGACATAACAGGTTCTTTCATATCAGAAAAGAGTCCTTTAAATGTTTCCCTTATTATATGTTTTTCCAGTTTTTTCTCAGTAACTTTAGGCCAGTAACTGTAGCCTTTCACTATTTTTTTTCTGGATAGGATTCCTTTTTTATAAAGCCTGTCCATAGTGGTCATTACAGTTGTATAGGCTATATCTCGTTTGTCTTTTATTATGTCAAAAACCTCTCTTACGGATAGTTCACCATTTTCCCAGATAATCTCCATTATATCTGCCTCCAGAAAACCGAGAGCTTTTCTTACGCCACTTTCCGATAGATGGAGATTCTCAAATTTAATATCCTGATTTTTCATGATAAGACCTCGTTTGAATATTATTTGAATGAATTTTAACATGTGCATCTACTACTGTCAATAGTAGGTTTGAATTTGTAAAAAATGATCATTATTATTATACAATGGCGTAAAGAAATGTTATAATATATGCACCTATTATATTATAGTTAGTTTCATAACTATCCATAAATAATGACCTCGTAATGCGTAAAGCGTAATGCGTGATGTGCGTGGATTAAACCTGTCACGCGTCACGCGTTACGCGTCACGACGACTTAAATTCTAATAAGTTATGAAATACACTATAATATTAAAATAGTGAAGAGAAGGAATTACTATGGAAAAAGAAAGATATACGTTGAAAAATTTGTTTCTTCCCAGGTTGAGAGGCAGACCTTGGAGAGAGATACCTGCTATGCTGATGCTCAATCCTATAGTATGGCTCTGTGAACTTACTGTATGGATTATTTTTGCTGTCGGTTCTGCCTACCAGGCATCAGTCCTTGCACCTCATATGGATTTTGTAATAATTCTTGTGGCTACTGTAGCAACAATAGTATTCCCTGTTATTTATCTTTTATTTATGTGGTTACTGGATATTTTTGAAAGAGAACCTTTAAGATTTATAATTTCCCTCTTTCTCTGGGGGGTTGCATCGGCAGGAGGAGCTTTTATAGTAAATACATGTCTTGGACTCATACTGGTAGTGATTGGTTCTCTCATAGGAGGAGAAACAGGGGGACAACTGGCAGCTGTTGTGGGTACAAGTGTTTTTATAGCCCCTGTTGTAGAGGAGTGTCTGAAAGGTCTGGGAGTTATTATTATGGCAGGTCATCATGAAATGGATGATACATATGATGGTATTTTATTTGGTTTTTCTGCCGGCATAGGATTTGCGGCAGTTGAGAATCTGTTTTATTTTTCTGCCGCTTTTAAAGAAGGTCAGACTACGGCGCTGGAATTTTTAGGATTTGTACTTTACAGATCAATTATATGTATGATAGGTCACGGGTGTTTTACTGCCACTACCGGTATTCTTATGGGGTTTTTGAAAGGAAGAGGCAGACTGGCTAAATTTGCACAGTTTGGAGGGTTAATAGGTTTATTCGGTGCTATGTTGCTACATGGAATCTTTAATGCCGCAGCTATAGGACAGGAAATAACTCAGGCTGTAGTTTTTGGTAAACTTACCTATCCTCTTCCCATGTTTCATGGCCCTCTTATTTTTTTAATGGCTTTTATTTATTTTATTATAATTATCTTTGCTCTCATTGAATCCCGTGCAAGAATTATAAGAGAAGATGCCTATGAAAAAGAAAGACAGAGACAGAAACAGCTGGAACAGGCCGGTGCTAAATGTTGCAGAGAATGCAATACACCCCTTCCTCAGGGAAGAATCTGCTGTGATCAATGCGGAACTATGAATTGAATGAAAATATTGATGCACAATAAAGAATGAACATCCGTCCTCGCGTCACGCGTTACGCGTCACGCGTTACGACTCTCATATAAACATTATGAACAGTTTTAAAACACAACTCCTGGCCCTTGTATCAGGTCTTATCCTGATGTTTATAATTATAATATTTCTTATTTTCAGGGGCATAGATAAAACCCGTCAGGATCTGATACAGGTTAATAAGATTTATCTTGCTCAGATTACTCTCAAACTGGATCTGACTCTCTGGGAAGATAGTTTTTCTTCTATTCTGGAAAAGAACCTCTTTTCTAAATATGAAAAAAGTAAGAAAACAGGATTTCTTACGGTTTATTTCATAAAACTGCTCGAAGGTGAATTTACTGATTTCCCCGGTGTAGATTTTGGTTATTATGATAAAGAACTGGAAACAATCCTCGGTTGCCCTCCTCCTCTCGGTCCTCCTCTGCCTCAGAATAACCAGGATAATGAATCAACATGGACATCGATTGAAACAGGTTTGAAGGCTGATGCCGTAAAAAAGCTTTCCGAAGAGATAACTATGGGGGAAGAGGATATTTTTATAAGTGAAAAACTTGGTAATAAATTTTTTCTTTTTTATATACATCCTCTTGTGAGACGGGGAAATCTCATAGGTACTACGTGGGCTATTATGGAATTTCGTGATTTTTACGAACCTTTTATGGCAAATATTCGAATAGCTTTCATTGTTATGATAGCAGGTATACTTGCTGCTCTTGCTACAGGTAACAGGTTGAGAAAAGGCTTTGAATATATACAGGATGGTCTTCAGAAGTTAAAGGTTGACCTTGGCTACAGATTTGAAAAAAGAGGCGGAGAAATAGGTGAGATAAGTAATGCCATTAATGAACTTGCTTCCACTCTGAGCAAGGTGAGAAGTTATACCGAGTTGATACTTGAAGGGACAGGGGAAGGAGTTATAGCTCTCGACAAGGATTCAAAAGTGGTATTCTTCAATAAATCAGCAGAAATCTTGTTGAATATAAACAGAGAGAATGTTATCGAAAAAGATTACAGAGAAATTGTTACAGAAGAAAAAGATCTCCTGAGAGAAACAATAGAAGATGCCCTTGCAGGCAAAAATAGAAATATTTTAAAATCTGTTTATAGATTGAATAACGGACGGGAAATACCTCTTTCTATAAATAGCTTCTGTCTTGATACCAGGGGGAGAGAGGGAGCTGTTATGATATTAAGAGATCTCTCCGATATGGAACGGCTGGAGAGGAAACTCAGACAGACAGATAAACTTGCAGCTCTGGGAAAACTTGTAGCTGGAGTGGCCCATGAGATAAGAAATCCTATTGCTTCTATAAGAGCAAACGTGCAATTATGGAAAAAAAGGCTGGAAAAAACGCCTCCTTCAGAGGAAGCTCTTGATATGGTTATTGATGAAATAGACAGACTTAACGGTATTGTCGAAAAGTGGCTTATCTTTGCAAAATACAGAACATCTTTGAGAGAGAATTATCAGATAAATGAAGTGATAAAAAAAGCAGCAGAACTTATGAGGGTGGAAATTAAAAACAGGGATATAGATTTTTCCTGCGAACTGGCAGAGGATATACCGTCTGTATATATAAACCCCCAGGAAATAGAACAGGTTATCATAAATCTTATGCAGAATTCACTCGATATGCTTTCCGAAAACGGCAGTTTAACGGTAAAAAGCAGTTATATAAAAGAAGATTCCCGCATAAAAGTTGAAGTGATTGATACAGGGCCGGGACTTCCTCTTGAGATTCAGGGTAAGATCTTTGATCCATTCTTTACAACAAAAGAAGAAGGAACAGGTCTGGGCCTTGCCGTATGTTATGATATAATTACGGGACATAAAGGGACTATTGATTTTGAAACACTTCTCGGCAAAGGAAGCACCTTTTATTTCACTATACCTGTTATGTAAATAAGTGAAAAGCGATGTGTTACAAAATCTCATGATTACCCTCACTCTTCACTATTTATTTCATATCCATCATTCTGGGATCATATATGGCAAAGTTATTTTTTTAAAGGTCTTATGTTGAATGTATAATACCAAATTGCTTTAATTAAATTGAACGATTTGAATAATAGGTAAATACTGTCTGCCTGCCTGATGCTCCTCCGAAAAAAATCTAAACTGGAACGTTTATAACAGTTACAGCTTATATCATG
>JAKPQU010000202.1 GCA_029555925.1 Bacillota bacterium | reverse complement strand
GAGAGCCTCTATAACCGGAGATGAACCTGTTTATATTTACCGTTTTACAGGGGTCAGATTCTCAAAGGATGTAAAAGATTTAACTGACCAGTGAAGAGTGATTATACTCACGATTCACAGCTCACGACTCACGACTCACTTTTCACTCTTTAACAACATATTCAGATTCTCTTTAACGTCCGGCTGTTGTGGATTAAATTCAAGAGATTTTTTATACTCTTCTGCAGCTTTATCATATAATCTTTTTTTAGTATATATTAAAGCAAGATTATTGTATATTGAAAAATTTGAAGGGTCTATTTGTTTTGCTTTTTCTAAATAATCTATGGCTTTATTATAATCACCTTTCGCCATACAGGCTATTCCCAGTGAAAATATTAAATTACCGTTTTTTTCATCATAACTGAGAGCTTTTTCATAATATTTCATTGCATTGTCCATATCACTGGCTTTGAAATATGTATCGCCCATAAACTTTAAAGAAAGGCCATTGTCTTTATATTCGGGAGCAAGTTCTGTAACATAGGTCCACAGTACCATACTGTTTTTCCATACCCTGTTCTGGCTTACAGTAAGAGTCATATACCATATTGTGATGAGTATAAAGAAGGATACAGATATTATTTTATAGATTCTCTTTTCTCTGTTATATAATCCGGTGATAATTAAAGACAGGAAAAAGCAGAATGACAGAGATGCTACATAAATATATCTGTCTGCTGCGACATATGTTACGGGCAGTATGAAATGTGTATAAGGAACTAAAGCAATTATCATCCATATTATAAAGTAAAAAATATCTTTTGATCTTTTCCAGGTAATTATCAGTGAGAATATTATCAGTAAAAACACACATGTTGACAGGATAAGAAAGCTTAAATACAGGCCTTTAATATTATACATAGGATTTAATCCGTATGGATAAATAAGATTTCTCAGGTAGAATACAGTAAATATTTCAATATCCATGAGGAAGTGAAAAAAAGGACTTAGCCCTGAAACTGCGTGAACCCTTGTGGTAAAATGCATGAATATATAGAGAGAAAATATAGAAATTGCTATGAACGGAATATATAGCTTATATCTTTTAGAAATATTTTTTAGATTCACTTCCTTTACAAAAGAGAAATCATATAAAATGAAAAGAGGAAATAAGGCCAGTCCATATTCTTTTGTCATAATAGAGATGAAATAAAGAAAAATAGATAATATATAATATATCTTTTTCTCTTCCGCCCCTGTGTATTTGATGAAACATAGAAATGACATAATAAGAAAAATAAAGGAATATATATAACAGCTTCCGAAGATTGCCGATACTACTTCACTGTGTATGGGATGAACAGAAAAAAATAAGGAAGTGAGAAATGATTTTTCCCGGTTTTTTGTTATTGACAGGATAAAGAAATAGATGAGTATTATATTAATTATATAAATAACCACATTCCATATATGATAATACATGGGATTTAATCCCCATAATTGATATGCAAACAATGTGGTTATCCCCGATACAGGCTGATATATACTCGTGTCATATTTCTTAAATAGTATCTGGTTGAAATTTTCTGCAGACATCTTTCTTATATACGGATTATTTATTATATCTCTTTCGTCTTCCCATGCAAAATCATGATAAAAACTATTGCAGAAAGTAATTAAAGTAATTATAATGAGTAACATTATATAAGCAGGGTTTCTGTATTTTTCTGATATGATGTATGAATTGTTTTCTGTTTTCATGCTTTTAATGACGCCTGAAACCTCTTAAAAAGAGGATTTTTCATCAGTGGTATCTGTAGCTCTGACTTTCATAATTTTCCATATAATATTCTGCAGTGCAGTGAATTAATCTGGTTCAAATATTTTACAGTTAAAGGACTTTATCCTGCAGGATAGAAATTAATTTTTTGAGGTGATTGTATTTATGAGATTAAGAATGATTGTTTTTCTTCCGATAATTTTTTTCTTTACAGTCTTTTCTCCGTCCTATTCTTCCGATCTGGATAGAATTACGCGGAAAGGTTATAATATCTGGATGTCAGGTAATTTTAATAAATATCCTGAAGCTCTGAAATTGTTTCAGGAAGCTGCAGAAGAAGATCCGAATAATCCTGAATATCATTCTGCAGTTGGAAGACTGCTTTTTGAAATGGGAGACTATGAAAAGTCTTTTAAGGAATTAAAAAAGACCCTTTCTCTTGCTCCTGATAGAGCCTGGATTGAGGCCTGGACCAGGATCTGCCTGGGGGAAATATATGAAAAAAGAGGAGATTATTCTCACGCTTTTAAAGAATACGACAAAGCAGTAAAATTAAATACCACCCGGAATTCCCTTCAGGAAGCGTATGGAAGAAGAATTCTTGTACAGTGGAAACATAAGGAAACATTGCATTTTGTTTTTTCCTATCCCGAAGGTGGTATAGCAGATAGGAATATAGATGAAATTTCTATGGAATACCAGAAAAAATATTCAGAGATAAGTACTTTTCTCGGTCTTGGGGTGAATGATAAAATACAATGTTATCTTTTTCCGTCTGTAGAAAAAGCACGTGATATTATCGGAGTAGAACCTGGTTTTTCACGACCCCAGGTGAAACAAATCTACAGTTTATATGGTACTGAAGAGAAGGAGCCTCCCGGCATACAGATAGGCATGGTTCTTTCTTTTTATATAGGTAAAACCAGAAACAGAGAACCATTTTTTCACAGGGGATTTGCAGAATTTCTTTCTTCAATGGGAGAAGATTTTGGCCGGAATATTATTGAACTGAAAAATGATGAGAAATTTGTTCCTCTTATAGCACTGAGGAATGATTTTTATTATTATCCCGGTGATATTTCCTTTAAAGAAAGTGCTGCTTTTGTTGATTTTTTAATAAGTAAATATGGACTCGGACTTTTTAAAAAAGTATGGGTATCAGAGGATATGGACAGAGCATTTAAGAAGTTTTACGGGAAAAGCTTTGAAGAGTTAGCAAAAGACTTTGATAAATCCATCAAAGACAGGGATAAAGTAATAGAAAATGATAAAACTCCCGAGTAATTTGCAATCATGCAGGGAAGGGCACATTCATAGAAAAAAAGATATAATTTTTTCTATATTAAGTATTATATTTTCTATAGTTTCTCTTGTCTTAATATTTCTTCTTATAACACATACATATCACCCTGTATCAGTGCCTGTTTCTGATAGTTTTGCCGTAAATATTAAAGATTTTTCACCTGAGCCACTGGAAAGATTATTTTTTATCACAGGAGTTATATGCTCCCCTTTACTTCTCTTTTTATGGTTTTTCTTTTTTAAAAGAATCTGTAATTTATCGGATGACAGGATATGTAAGATATATAAATTTCTCGTATATATTTGTTTATTTCTCATAACCATTTTATGTCTTGCTGATTTTATAGCCAGTAGATACTATTATGAAATATGTCTTATTTCAGATCAGTGGATATTATTTATCCTTCTATCATTTCTTTTTTCTTATATCCTTATTTATAGAAATTTTAAATCACTGTATCCTGATTATTTTTTGAATGGTATGTGTTATTTTTTTATTTTATTTTCCATTCCGAATGCTTTATATAATATTCATAATAAATTTCTGCGGGAAAGTACTGAAACTAAGTTCATTGCATCTCTGGGTTTTCTGAGTACTTTTTTTTGCAGTTCCCTTCTGGCAGAATTCTTTAAAATAAAATTTTTAGATTCTTCTTATGACCCTTTTTTTCAATATTATCCTCTCAGGGTAATATTTCCCGTTCTATCCATATATATTACGTGGAAATATTTTAATAAAGAAGGTTTTTTCCTCTACTATTCGTCTTTTATAATATATTCCATATCTGTATTATGGAATTTCGATACAGGCTCCGTCGTTTTTTTATCCTGGATTTTAA
>JAKPQU010000262.1 GCA_029555925.1 Bacillota bacterium | reverse complement strand
CTGAACCAGAGCAGCAAGTTCTGCTTCACTCTCTTTTGCTTCCCTGTAGAGTCTGGAACTTTCTATTGCAATGGAAAGAAAACCTGCTAAATACTCCAGTATTAAAAGATCCTTTTCCCTGTATTTATTTTTCTCCTCATTCCACAATGTAAAAGAACCTATAAAGTTATTATTTGAATGAACGGGAACTGCTATACATGAATTCTGATTTCTGGAACTCTCCATAACAGCACTTTCAGGAAAAATATCTCTTTTCAGTTCTCCTGAAAAAAAGGGCTTTTTATTCGAAATTACCCAGCCGCTGACAGTGCCTTCAGGGGGAATATATATACTACTGTCAAATTTAATTTCTTTATCTTCATCGGAAAGTAAAAGTTTCACTCTCCCGCCATTATTTCCAATCAGTGCAATACAGGCATGGTGAAAAGATATAAATTTTTCAATTGTAGCAAGGAAAATTGTAAATATTTTCCCTGTATCACTAGAAAGATTTGAGGAAATAGCAGATGTAATTTCTCTGGATATATAAATCAATTCTTCATTCAATTGTTCGTGTACCTTTTCCCCCATACCGGAAAAATTCCCTTCTCTCATAAAATCAAAAATATAGTTTCATATATTGGTAGTATTTACCTGAAGATCAAAGGTAATACCGAAAATATTTGATACAATTCTCATCTTCAAAATTGATTTTATCATTCTTCCAAGTTCATAATCAAAATAAATTATTTCCTTACCCTGAAACTTCCCTGCTTTTGTCTCTTCAATCGGATAGAGAATATTATTTATAACTGCGCAGATCTTCTCTTCTCCATAGAGTTCAAATTTTTCAAGAGTAGAACGTACTATAAAATCAAGAGGATCTGCAAAACAGGGCAATTCCATAGTCATAGAATTTTCCCATGAATCACCTATTGATAGAAAGCGTTGAGGGAATATCAATGTACCCTTTATACCGGTTTTGGCAGGTTCTCCTTGCAGAAAGGTTATTTCTCCGTCCTGACAGAGGCTTACCTTGCCGCCTGCGCCATTAAATGGAACTTCTTTAATATTTCCGCCGACTATATAGGTAGCTTTTTCATTAAAAAAACTTAATTCCATTACCCCTTCATCGAGTACATTCAAAAGTTCTAATGCAATTATGGCAACGAAGGTAGAATCAGTCGTTTGGGGAACAGGAAAATTAACCTTACGTGTAATTTTGCCTGCTGTTTCGTAACGAATTTTCCCTTCAAAAGCTCTGGGTTTAAATTTTAAAGCTACTTTTAAATCATTTATAGATTTATCTATTTCCTCTCAACCTCCATGACTGCAAAGAAATCAACTTTTATATTTCTATTTTAACATGAATTACAATCAAAGTTAAGACCTTTATGGTAAAAAGATTGTGTTAAAAAATAACAAGTGATTTTATATAAAATGGAAAAAGAAATTTATCACAGAATATTCAGAGTGAAAAGTGAAAAGAATAGGACACCACTCACTATTCACTTTTCACTATAAATTATGATATAATATCTTCCCGTCACATGGGATAAAAAACAGTATGAAAGGAATCATAATTATGTTGAAAATAATATATATGATAATATGTATGGTTATAATATTTGCCGGCCCGGCCTGTTCAGATGAACTTTCAAATCATATGACAGCAGGTAAAGAATATATAAAAGAGCAAAACTGGTCAGGAGCGGCAGAAGAATTATCAGAGGCTCTGAAACTGGATAGAAACAATCTGGAAACAAAACTTTCCCTCGGGTATGCATATCATATGCTAGGAAGACTTGACGAAGCAGAGAAGATATATAAAGAAATATTACAGGCAGCTCCGCAAAATTTCGAAGCCTATTATTATCTTGGAAAGATTAATGCGGTAAAAAAGGAATATAAGACAGCAGAAAACAACTACAGGCAGGCTATCATGGTAAAGCCCAATGCTCTGGACGTATATATATCAATAGGTGAATTATATAAACTCCAGGGTAAACCGGACTGGGCAGAGAGAGAATATAAAAGAGCTATTGAGATAGATCCGAGAAGTCCGAAGCCCTATCTGGAGCTTGCCCGTATCTATATGAGTATAAATCAGATTAAAAGATCTCAGGAAACTTACAAAATAGTACTTGACCTGGAGCCTCAGAACTGGAAAGCAGTAGAAGAATATGCATGGACTCTTTTCAAGGGAGGAGACGTTCAGGGAGCACTTGCACAGTATGAAAGAGCAAGCCAGCTTAATCCTGTGAGTCCTACCCTCTACTTTAACCTTGGCTCTCTATATGATTACCGTGGTGATAAACAGAAGGCAATAGAATATTACAGGAAATCACTCTCTCTGGATCAGAACCTGGCACAGGCAAGAGAAAATCTTATAAAATGTTATGAAGGCCTTAATATGACAGATAAATCCATAGAGGAATATGTAAAAGCCACAGAAAACAATCCCCGTAATCCCCTGGTCTTTCTGGAGCTTGCCAGAGCATATATAAAATACGGAGAAGAAGAAAAATCCATTGCTCCTCTCAAACAGTCTATATCTATAAATCCTTCATATTTTGAAAGTTACAGACTCCTTATAGATATATACAGAGATAAAGGTTATATGGAAGATGCTATAAGAACATGTGAGGCAGCTCTGAAGGTGGACCCCGGTAATGCTTCTTTTTATAAAATTCTCGGAGACCTCTATTATCAGAAGAAAGACAGCAGTAAATCGATAGATTATTACGAAAAAGCAATCAAAATAAATCCGAAGGACATAGATTATTACATAAATCTCGGGGATACATATACCCAGCAGATGCTTTTTACAGAGGCTCTTGAAGCCTATGACAGAGGCTTAAAAATAAACAGTCAATCATCGGATTTACTGAGAAGAAAAGGTGAAGTTTATCTGGAAAATAAAGATTATGAAAGAGCAAAGGAATTTCTGAAAAAATCTCTGAGCCCTGACAAAAAGTCTGTAAGAACAAAGATTTCTCTGGGAAGATTATATATAGAAACAAATGATTATCCGTCAGCTTTTAAAGCACTGGATGAAGGAAGAAAAATGGATGAAAATAATATAGAAATCCTTTCTCTCCTGGGTTACTGTTATTATAAGATGGGTAACTGGGAAGAAGCAATAAAAATCGAAGAATATGTAATAGGACAATCTCCCACTTATCCTCAGGCAAATTATTATCTCGGTCTGGCCTACAGAAAAAGTCCCAAATATAGGAATAAAGCACTGGAACAGATGAAAATGGCTCTGGAATATAGTATTTCTCTTATAGCTTCCGGCACGCCCCTTCAGCAGAAAAAACTCACAGAACTATCTGATGAAATAAATAGATCGATCAGGGATTAAACGGATTTATATGAGAATCGTGACGCGTAACGCGTAACACGTGACGGGAGGAACACATTCTCATCCTTCGTCGTGATCGCTCCGGTCATGGCAGTTACATGGATTCACACAGGAATTAACACGCTTCCCACTCTTCACTCTTCACGACTCACTCTTCACGACTCACGATTTCACTTCTCACTTATTTTTTCCCGTTATAATCCTTACCGATATAACCAGAAATATGGCAGCCAGTATTAAAGAGGCAATGCCGAAGAATTTTGTATGCCCCTTTTCTGACACAGCGGCGGACTTTTCAGCTGGTACATTTACCACAGCTGTTTCAACAGCGGGACTTATATTGGAAGCTCCTGCTTCTGCCACATTTTTAAAATTCCTGTTGACTATGGTTATTTTATCCCTTCCCTGTTCCAGACCGACAGATTTTGAAACAATATTCTTTACAGTTTCCTGATTATATTCCGTATTATTAAGTGTCACCTGAACATCGAGGTTATTAATAGTACCGGGAGGATAAACTGTTACATTTAAATCCTTCCTGTTTCTCAAATCTTTACTTTTAGAAACATAGTCTCTATCTTTTTTATCTGAAGCTATAGTACTGGCTGCAATATTATTTTTTTCTTCCTCCACGGCAGGAGCCATAGCGTATCCCTTATCTCCTTCATTGACTACGACCGTTCTTCCAGGAATAGACAGAGGCTCATTAACTGTAAAATTTATATTACTGCTTACAAAAACAACAGCTTTCCCCGGGCCAAGTTCCTTATCCAGAACATTCTGAGCATTCTTGGTAAGGACCTCTTCAAAATTATGCTGTTCAAGCCTCTGCTGTTCAGTCAAATCTGCATATTCATTCCTCTGCTGTTCTTTTATATTATCGGATAAAACAAGACCTCTGTTATCATAGATTACTATATGTTCAGAAGGAACATGCATATTTTTTGCCACAAGTGCTATTATACTGCAAATCTGTGTGGATGTAATGGAATAAGACGGCTCCAGGTCAACCTGAACAGAAACTTCTTTATTACCTGACGATACAGAGACATTTTTTATGCCTTCCATAAGTGAAATATCATATTCTAAAGGTGACAGGCCGGGAGCTCTCTGGGCATAAAGCTCATTTGATCGTAAAATTTTAGTTTCACCTGGCACAGCGCCACCCGATACACTTTCATCGACAAAGAGAGAATTACTTTCCTTTTTTGTAGAATCTAAATTACTTTTTTCACTGCTTATGGCTGTAATGTCAGACACAGGAGCGGGAGCCTGTTTAACACTCATATCCTGTCTGCTGGAAGAAAGAAAAGTCGGCTCAAGCTGAAAAATACCGTTTAAAGCCATAAAAATAGCTATAGAACATGTAGCCATAGCGGAGACAAGCCTTTTTTTGCCGAAGAAAGATGATAGAAAATCTCCAAATTTCCAGGTTCTGGCAATTTTCTGAGGAGGATGATAGGTTTCTTCAACAAGAGATTTGAGACATGCAGGAATAGTCTCCTTTTTGTATATCTCTGCAAAAGGCTCCAGGGAAAGTTCCTGATTTAATTCGAATAAAAGTGTTACTTCATCTCTGCAGGAAGAACAATTTTCCAGGTGAGCTCTTACTTCTTTTGCTTCATTAAAGGTTACATCCTGTTCGGAAAATCTTACAAGTAATTCAGTTGACGGACAGGTTTTATTCAAAAGAGAAAGACTTTTCATGTTGAAAGAAACTTTTTGCAACAGTTGAAATTCTTCCTGACAGTC
The DNA here is from genome assembly GCA_029555925.1 of Bacillota bacterium. The sequence continues at coordinate 4,357 of JAKPQU010000262.1, read as the reverse complement.
CTTACATTCTTTCAGGTGCTCATCTACTTCTTTTTTCTCCTGTTCACCTGCGAGACCGTCTATATATTTCATCATTTTTTCAGATATATCCTCACATATTCCAGCCATAATATCACCCCTTATAAAGGATTGAATTTTTTGACGTTTCAGAAATTTTGTGCCCACGCCGGTTGAAGCCTTAGTACCGCTACAGGCAAATTAGTAACCATTTATCAGCTTCTGCCTGCCAGGCTCTTACGAAGAAAAATAATGTGCCTTATTTAATTTGTTTTACAGACAATAAATTAACCACTGGTTAATTTCTAATACTATAGAAAAAACTAATTTTTCTTCTCCAGAGCCTGCCAGTCAGAAGCTTTTTATAGATACCCTTTTACCTGTTACGGTACTTAGTTTATGGTAAGTTTACACAAAATATCTGACACTCTATATATTTTTTTGTTATTCAACCCTAATAGTCGATAAAAAAGAAAAAAACTTCCGTTTTTTTCTTTTTTTATAATTTTTATTTTCTATAATTTTCATGGAAAAAATTTATCTCTTAACATTAAATCCTGAAGACATTTCACTGTAAATCTCAGAGAGTCTGAGGAGACACCTCTTTAAACGGGAGCATACAGTACCGCCGGGAATTGACAGGCGTTCACCTATTTCTTCATAGGACAATTCATCACAGTATCTCATCATGACTATTTCTCTGCATTTGACCGAAAGCTGTTCAAGAGAAGCCCGAACAACCCTGGCTTCTTCAAGTTTTAGAAAGGTTTCTTCCGGTTTACCGAAACTGGCGGGGCACAGTGGCTTATTCAGGTCAGAAGTGGATTTATATTCAACATCTTCATAGGAAATACTGTCTTTATCACCTTTTCTCTTTACAGTAGTTTCCTTTCTTAAAGCCGATATACACTTGTTCTTTGTAATTCTCTGTATATAAGTCAAAAGGGTTGATTCGCCTTTAAAGGCTTTCAACCCTTTTATTAAATCCAGAAAAACATCCTGTACTATTTCTTCTATAACACCATCGGTAAAACTCCATTTCCTCCAGGAAACAATCTGTTTTATACGATTATGATAGAGAGAGTAAAATTCACTCCACGCTGCCTGATCACCTTTTAAACACCTGTCTACAATCTCATTATCATTCAGTGACATAGAGAAATCTCCCCGCACCTAATCCAATGGAGGGAACCAGTCATTATCTCTATGAGCCAGGCATATTCTGTGTCCTGTTTCCTTCATAGCATCAGATAAAGCTTCCTCTGCCAGGACAGTTAATTCTTCAGCATCTCTTGTATCAAGAGGAAAGTTAGAAATACCGGTTTTCAGAAACATATTTGTATCGGCATAAGCTTCCATAGCCAGTAATTTCTGTTCAAAAACCTTCTGTATCCTTTCACCAATCATAACGGCACGTTTTTTACTGGTTTCAGGCATTAAAACTACAAAGCAATTCTTTTTAACTGTAGCTATTAAATCTACTCTTCTTAAACTGTTACGAAGTAAAGAAGAAAACTCTATACATATTTGCTCAAATTTATTCTGACCGTAGTTATTTTTTATTTCATCCAGTTTTTCAAGATTCATCATCATAAGAGAGCAGGAACTTCTAAACCTTTTGGCTCTGAATATTTCCTCACTTATCCTTTCGAGAAGGTATCTTTCATTATAAAGTCCTGTAAGTACATCCTTCAATGCAAGTTCATTGAAATTTGTAAAATAACTGAATGAAGGCTCTCCTTCAACAAGAATTCCGTCATGACAGGCAAATAATTTAACCATATCAGTCCCTGATAAAGATGATGATTTATAACAATCTATTACAATGACGTTGTTTTTATCCAGAAATGAAGAAATCTCTTTTTCATATAACAGGATCTTATCTATAGAGGCAGAGTTATCGAACAACCACTCTGACTGAATTATAAATCTGGCTTTTTTAAAAGACTCACCTTCAAGTTTTTGAATAATATCCTGAAAAGCCGGAATAACTCTGTCAGGTTCTTTAATATCAAGAGGATAAATTTCTTCGGCAGAAGATCCTTTTTTTTCTTCCTTTATCTCCACAGGATCATCCTCTCCGGAAGGTTCTTCTAATTTTATAAGGTCAAATTTTTCTTTAATTTTCTTTACAAAAGTACTGTCACCCAGAAAAAAACACTTTTCCTGACTGGCTGCCTTGAACAATAAAGCGGCAGTTGTAATAAAATATTCATCCTGTTCATATAAAAAAACAGGATGAACACCATTTACACGTTCACTTCTATTACCCCAGGATAAAAGAAAATTAGACATATAACCTCCACCTTTTCGAAAAAATAAAGAAAACTATCCTGGAAAAGGCTCATTAATTTTTTAGAAATAATAATCGGGGCGAGAGGACTTGAACCTCCGGCCTCATCCTCCCGAAGGATGCGCGCTACCAACCTGCGCTACGCCCCGTTAGAAAAGATATTCTATATGTCTGTGAAAATCTCCTCCTAGATTATAGAAAATATCACAGTACAAAAATAAAGTCAAGCGGCAAAAATTATGAGAGTGCAGGATATTTGATATAAAATCCCCATGAAATAAGGATTCAACAGGTATTACACAAAATTTAAGAGTTAAAAAATTTTCCCATATGTCTGTTCAGTTTCATCACAGGTTTTAAATCTATTTTATATATACCTTCTTCCGGAAAACCGATGGTTCTGGCAAAATATTTTTCAGAAACTATTAATGGTTTTGCCGGGGAACAATAAAGATTATGGCATGGAAGGCTCTGACATAAAGCCAGGTAATAAAAATAATTCATTATAGAAGAAATAGAATGACTTTCTTTAATCTGAAGTTCTTCACAGAGATACCACATTAATTTAAACATAAAGAGATTATTCAAATGATTCATAATTCGTGGTTGACATTCAAAATATTCCGATATAACAGGCTTTTTAAGAAAAGGTTTGAAAAATTCCGGGGTTTCTTCTTCTAAAGGGGTAAACACAAGAGAAGATTTTGAATGAAAGACAAAAGAATCTTTTTCAGATTTACAGAGTTCATCAGACTGTTCTTCCGACTGTTCTTCAGCCCCCCCCCTGTCTTCCGGGACAGATTTTTTTTCCTTTTCTCTAAATCTATTTCTGAGCTCTTCTGCAGAAAATCTATTTAAACCCGCTTTATTTATACCTATTTCAACAGGTTTCAAAGGTTCCATATAATCAGTCCTAACATATTTACTGTGGTGAGCATAAATAATACATATTTGCTCTCGTGACGCGTAACGCGTGACGGGAGGAAAACTTTTATTACATGCTTATGCTCAGGTCAATAACTCTGTCGTAAATGTTATGCAAACATCTTGTGGTGAATATAAATAATCCGTATTAACTCTCGTGACTCGTAACGGGAGGAAGACTTTTATTACATGCTTATACTCAGGTCAGTAATATCTTATTCCCTGATAAGTTTACACAAAACATATTACACCATCTGATATTATGCCATAGATATTTTAACCTTAAAAAAATAGAGAGTCAACCTGGATTATGAAAATTAATTAAATATCGATTATAATTTCCTGTAAAAGTAAATCTGCCTGTCATAAAAAAACACTATCCCTTGTATTGGATTAAAGAAAAATTTCTGGTATAATATATAGATAATCCTCGTGTCACGCGTCACGGGTTACGCGTCAAGAAACACTTAATTTCTGAATAAGGTATTAAAGTAACTATAATTTAATATTAAAAACAAACAGGGAAGTAATTCTCGTAATAAAAAATATCAGGGGAATAAATTTAATTTGATTATGGAACAGGATGAAAAGAAGAAGTTATCTACAGATGAGATGCTACATATTCTGAAGCAGTCCAAGCCAAAACCCATCACGCTGGATGATATACTGAACCCTCAGAAAACGCCAAAACAGGAACCTTTAATAATAGAACATAAACACAGACCTGTAGTAATACCTATACTGGATAATGAAGACGAAAATCTCTGTAAAAAAGAAAAGAGCCCTGTTCATAATATGCTTATAGAAGCTTTTCAGAGTGAAATTTCTCCTTCTCCCGGCGCACTGAGACCGGGGTCAAGGAAAGTATTACTGGAAGAAACACCATCAAAAGAACATATTATTCGGGAAGAAAATAAAAAACCAGATTTTATAGATGAAACGTACAGTCCGGCAGTAAATGAACCGCCGACAAAGTCAAAATCTTTCGGGGAAAAAAAAGAAGAGCCGGCAATAAAGTCAAAATCTTTCGGGGAAATAAAAGAAGAGCCGGCAATAAAGTCAAAATCTTTCGGGGAAATAAAAGAAGAGCCGGCAATAAAGTCAAAATCTTTCGGGGAAATAAAAGAAGAGCCGGCAATAAAG
>JAKPQU010000159.1 GCA_029555925.1 Bacillota bacterium | reverse complement strand
GCTCCTCCGAAAAAAATCTAAACTGGAACGTTTATAACAGTTACAGCTTATATCATGCTACTTTACATTATAATTCAATAAAATATACCTGTGCTGCCGTGATATTTTTTTCTCCGGAACACCAGGCAGGCAGACTACTATATCTAAAGCTAAATAGTATAATATCACCTTTCATTTTTAAACGCTATAATTGCCATCTCTTCCTATATATGATATATTTATTTTTACACAACATTTTTACATGCTGAAAGGAGCTATATGTATGAAACTGGAGTATGACCTGAAAAAACTCTACATGGATGCCTTTGCGCCACAGACAGGAGAAAAAGTCATCTTTATAAATGATTTCCCGAAAGAGGAAGCAAAGATTACAGATGGACACAGGCACCGTGCAGAGATGACTCTTATATGGCATAAAGTGATGGCAGAACTTGCAAAAGAACTGGATTTTGATCTTTCGCCGATAGTGACAATAGATCTTCGAAATCCTGCGCCGGGAAAATTTGATGCAGATGCCTATATTGACGGAAAACCTGCAGACATGTCAAAAATCATGGACTCATGGGGAGAAAAAGATATTATTATAGCAATTACAGGCCCTTCTATTACAGGTGAACTTCTCAGAAGACTTACAAAACAAAAATTTCGTTTTGCCTCTGCTCCCAATGTAACCATAGATTTCGAAGGCTTTAAAGCAGATTATTCGCTCATACCGCTACGTTTTGAAATACTCACTTCTAAAATGGGCAAAGCAAAAGCTGCAGAAATGATTTTCCGTTATGAAGGTCAGACATGGAAATGCACTTTTGACCTGAGAGGTCAGCGTTACCAGTATCTGGAAAATGGTTCTGCCCAGAGACCAGGTGAATTTATAAATCTTCCTTCAGGATGTGCCAATATTCCTCCCTATCCGGGCATAGAAGGAGACAGAAGAGGTAAAAGCCAGACAGAAGGTGAAATCCCTGCTATAATTAATGATGAACTTGTTATATATAAAATTAAAGAAAACCGTATAGTTGAAATAACAGGGGAAGGATCTGCTGCAGAAAATGAAAGAAAACATATCCTTGATCCTGCCCACCCGGAAATGGCTCTTATAACAAAGCTCGGCCTTGGTGTAAATGATGAAGGACGTCCGAACGGAACCCATGTAGGTGATGAAAAAACCATGGGTATGCACTGGGGTTATGGCCCTCAGAAACATTTCCCTGATACCATATGGGCAGAACATCCTATAGCAATGGATATGGATTTTGTCTATCCCGATAATTCCAGAGAACCAATATTCAGAAGTAATTTCTATACAAGAAATTTAGGAGAATTATTTTAGGAGGTGAAGAGTGAAGAGTGATGAGTGATAAGTGAGGGATTTACCCTTTACACTTCACGCTTCACACTTCACGGGTTATGTACTGGTCAGAAGAAAATCAGAAGGTTCAGAACCAGAAACTTGAGGAAGTCATAAAAAAAATAGAAGAGAAAACTGCACTGCAGCAATCCAGCCTTGCTATTTTTGATCTTGATGGCACTCTCTTTGATAATCGTACAAGAACTCTTTTTATTCTCCGGGAGATATCCGAACAGTTTGACATAGAACTGCCTGAACTCTCGGCAGTTATGGAGAGATTTCATGATCATTCTGTTGTTGAATATGTTCCTGAAAATACTCTGAGGAGAATGGGAGTTAAGAGTGAAAAAGAGATAAAATTTATTGAAAAAGAATGGGCAAAGAGATTTTTTTCAGACGAATATCAGAAATTCGATCTCCCGTTAAACGGTGCCAAAGCCTATGTCACCAGGGCTCATAAAGCAGGAGCCACTATTATATATCTTACGGGGAGAGATGTAGGCCGTATGCTTGTCGGAACTACGGATTGTCTGAGACTTTACGGGTTCCCCGTTGGTATAGTGGGCACAATGATGCTTGTAAAAGATGATGTAACAGTGGAAGACGAAATCTTCAAAGGTGATGTAGTGGATTATTTAAAAAGACTGGGTGAGGTAGTGGCTGTTTTTGAAAATGAACCTCTGAACAGCAATATTTTACATAAAGCTTTTCCTGATGCCCTGTCCTTTTTTGTCCTGACACAGCACAGGCCTGATGCGCCGGAACTGGATGACGGGATCTATAAATTGAGGGATTTCAAAGTAAGACGATTTTTGATTTAACGGAGCAATTGAAGAGTTGGGGGGATACCTCCTTCAACTCTTCAAGCATTCTACTTATGCCATGCTATAATAATCCCTCTTGCTTCTCCTTTAAACCTGAAGCGATAGGCCCATACTCCTTCTTCTGATTTGATTCTTTCCGGCAGACTTCCATCCCAGTATTGAAGCAATTGAGTCATATTTTTATATGTCCAGTATATTACTTTTTTCACGCCTTTACCCGGATCATCCGGCCCAATACCATCATAAACAAAACCGGTATTATCAAAAAAATCATTATCTTCAACATCCATAAAACCTTCTCTCATACCCCAGGCCCAGAATATTTTCCCCACACCTTCCCCCAGGGCTACTGAATATCGTTTTACCATTTCACATGCCTGCTCTCTTTCTGTCTGACATCTGGCATGAGCTGGTGTTCCACTTGAGGTACCCATCTCGGCAAACCAGACAGAAGCACCTTCAAAACCTGCTTCTTTCAAATCCTTACGAATTCTTTTCATTGCCTCAGGTAAATTTTGCCACTCTCCTGCCGAACCAAACCAGTGGAAATCAAAGATATCTATATCTTTACCGGCAAGTTCTTTAATAAGAGGTAAAGATTCTCTTTCATAAGCTTTTACCATATAACCGGCCGGTAATATTAATCCTCCTATAAGAACTTTAGCAGAATGGTCTGCTTTTTTTATAGCTTTACTCGTAATATGGACAAGATCTGCATAACCTTCTCTTCCTCTCGGAGGTTCATTATCAACCTGCCAGTACTTTGCAGGCACAGAAAGACCTGGCATATCATCAATACCATCACCGTCATAACGCTCTACTGCCGCCTGTACCCATTCACTGTAAGATAGCCGGTCTGCCGGTCTATAAGTGACACCTTCAAGGTGTTGTGAGACATCAAGCGCAGGAGGAGGATTTTTCCCGGAAGGAAAGGGACGGCGAGCGGATTTTTTAACTGCTCCGTCAGGACATACCGTAATATTTTTAAGTGTCTGAAAACCACATGGAAGATGTTGAAAATACGAATCATATTTAGACCAGTCGTAATTTTTTTTCTTAAGATCAGGCTGCACAAGAACCCAGAAGAAATATAATCCGCCTCTATCCCATGTGACACCAATATCTCTGGCATATTTATACCCTTCTTCACCGGCATCGGCAGGATGAAAACCGAAAGGAGATTTTTCCTGTGAGAGATTTTTAGCGGCAGGAAGATTCCCTTCAATAATCCAGACAGGTTCATCACTTAATTCAATCTGAACTATTCCATTTTTCACATTAGATGTAATTTTAGAAAACTCTGGATTTTCACCAATATCCACACCTTTTTCTCCAGAGGGAAGTGCTTTTATTATTTCTACTTTATCACTTTTTACTGACATATTTACTTTCACCGGTAATAGATTACTTTTTACCAGTTCTTCAAGGCCTTTAAAAATTTTATCTATTTCAGGGCATAACATATCAAACTTTTTTTCAACAAACAGTTTTTCAAGGTCTTCCCCTTTTTTACGGGGCAATACACAGGAAATATTTGTGCCTTCCTGAAGTAACATGTGTATCCATTCCATAAGAGCATGAAATCTTTCTTCTACATTACCTGAATTTGTCGGACTTTTTTTTATCTCTTCCAGAATCTTTTTAATATGAGCTTCATCAGTCGGAGCCTCCATAACAGGTGCTGCCATCTGTAAGTTATTCAGCTCGATATGTTTCTCCTTTATTGCTGTTCCGAATTTCTTTAATACTTCATCCAGTTTCGGACAGACTTCAGAAAATTTCTTTTCAATAATCAATTGTTCAAGTTTCTGTCCTTCTTCTTTTGGTAATATACTATCAACATTTACACCATTCTGAAATAATATGGGAACAAGTGTCCTTATCACTCCATATCTTTCTCTTATATTATCCTGATTCGAAGGTATTTTTTGAACTTCTTTTAATATCTCTTCAGGAGATTTACCGGAAGATTTCTCCTGTGCAAAAGATTTAAATATAAATATACCTGATAATAATATAAAGATAATAAATTTTTTTTTCTCTTGAATAAAAAAATCTACCGTAATAAATCCCTCCTAACTATATCAAAAATCATAGCCCTTTTGAATAAATTCTGCATATTTTAGCTTCAAGCTTTCCAGCTCATTTTGTTCTTCTTCCCCGGATTCTTCTTTTGAAGAGAGTTTTTTTATTAAGGAAGAGAGTTCTTTTTCATCTCTGACCCATGTTTCTATAAGACGAAGTTTTGTATCCGGTACTGAAAAGGAAGTGGATATTTCTTTTATCAAATCATTTTCACTGGCACAGAAATCATCATCTACATAGCCAAGTGATATAAGTTCAACAAGTAGTATTATCCTTGATTCTTTTGAAGTGAATATCTGCCACACTTTATATTTATATACTCTATTTTTACTGCATCTTTCATTTGAAGACCCATTTCTTCTGTTAAATTCTTTAAAGGAGATACTTCCACGGCTTTTATTTTATTATCAGCTTTTATAAGTCTCTGAGCCAGATAAAGAAAATTTTTCTTTTCCCTGTTATTCAGTTTTTGTAAAAACATGATTTCATCTCCTATAAATTATTTCTAACTATAGTATATCATACAAGAGGGAAGTTTCAAGAAGGGAAGAATTATCTGATAGGAAGAAGGTTTCACTTATGAAAAAAATACCATATGATGTACTGTTAATCAATATGCCTTTTGATTATTTTTCCTGGCCTTCCATAGGACTCAGTCTGTTAAAATCATCACTTAAACAGAAGGTATCCTGTAAAATCAGGTATTTTTCTCTGGATTTTATAGAAAAAATCTGTTCTCCCAGTCTGAATAATATGATAGCCAACAATTACCCTTCTGCTATGTGTCAGACAGGTGAATGGATTTTTTCGCCTTCTATCTCAGATAATTATATAAAAGATGTATTGCTTGGAGGACTTAAAGAATATAAGCATATAAGAGTGCCTGAAGATATTATTGACGAAATTCTCTCTGTAAAAAAGAAAGTAAATGATTTTCTGGAATATTGTCTTATGGAAATCCTTGAGTGTAAACCTTATATAGTGGCCTTCAGCAGTAATTACGGGCAGCAGTTATCTTCTCTTTCACTTGCCGGAAAAATTAAAGAACAATCGCCTGAAATCTTTATATTATTCGGAGGTTGTAACTGTGAAGGTATTATGGGAGCGGAAATCATAAAAAATTTTCCTTCTGTAGATGCCGTTGTATCCGGAGAGGGAGATCTCGTATTTTCGGAAATAGTGCAAAGGGTGATTTCAGGTAAATCCATATCAGACCTTCAGGGGGTTTATACAAAAGAAAATATAGAAAAGATCTATTATGTAAACACACCGTCCGTGACAGATATGGACAGTCTCCCCTGCCCTGACTATGATGATTTTTTCGAACAGTGGAACAATAGTTCTCTCTCTAAAAATCCAGACATAATAAACAATAAATTCTACAGGCCTGTCATACATTTTGAGACATCCCGCGGCTGCTGGTGGGGTGAAAAGAAAAGATGCACTTTCTGCGGTTACGGCCAGGACATTCATTTCAGAAGCAAACATCCCGGCAGAGCCCTTGAAGAATTTTCATATCTTACTGAAAAATATCCCGAATGTATCGTTGTCCATGTAGATAATATTGTTGACATGAAATATTTTAACGACTTTCTCCCCCATATAAAATCAGATAAACTGTTACTCCACCATGTGAAGGCAAATGTGACAAAAGAACAATTACAGCTTGTAAGCGCCAGGGTACAGAGCCATCTTCAACCCGGTATAGAGAGTCTGTCTACACATGTGCTGAAACTTATGAGAAAAGGAGTTACATCTCTTCAGAACATACAGTTTTTAAAATGGGCCAGAGAATTTAATATAGATGTTCACTGGAATTTATTATGGGGTTTTCCGGGAGAACGTTCTGAAGATTACCGACTTATGTCAGAGTTAATACCTCTTTTAAGCCACCTGGAACCTCCTAAAGATTATGGTTCCATATATGTGAGCCGTTTCAGCCCCTATTTTGAAACCCCTGAAGATTTCGGGGTTTCAGAGCTTAAGCCATATGGTGCTTACAGATATATTTATCCCGGATTTACAGAAGATGCAATAAATAATCTGGCATTTTTCTTCACCTATAAAATTCCGCAGGAGACGGAACAATATACAAAATCCGTGAAAGAAGCGATTGAAAAGTGGATCCATGTTTATCCTGAAAGCAGCCTTATATATATGGACTACAGAAAACACCTTATTATAAGTGATAAAAGACCCGGAGCAAAAGAAGATATTACAATTATTTCAGGTCTGGAAAGACTCCTCTATCTTGCCTGCGATTCTATAAAACCCCTTTCCGAATTAAAGAATATTGCAGAAAAATATAGAGGAAAAAAATACAGTAACGAAGAAATTCTGGAAATAATAAATCCTCTTTCGGACAGAGGTTTCATCACAGGGGAAGATGCTAAATATCTTTCTCTTGCAATCAAGTGGAAAGAGTAAGGATTATTTTATGAAAAAACAATTATCTTCCGGACTTGTTCAGATATATACAGGTGACGGGAAGGGTAAAACCACTGCAGCCCTGGGCCAGGCTTTACGTGCGGCAGGTCATGGTTTAACGGTGAGGTTCATACAGTTTTTAAAATGCCTTGACTCGGGAGAATTACATTCAGTAGAAAAACTTCATCCCTCTTTTGTCATTTATCGTTTCGAACATCAAAAAAAATTTTTCTGGACTTTAAATGATGAAGAGAAAAAAGAATTGAAAAAAGAAATATCCCTTGCCATGGACTTCGCAAGAAAAACCATAGATAAAGAAGAATGTAACATACTTGTGCTGGATGAAATCCTGGGGGCACTTCAAAATAAACTTGTTTCTCTGGAAGAAATAAAAGAATTGATAGAGAGAAAACCTTACCATATGGAATTAATTCTGACAGGAAGGAATGCGCCGGAAGAGCTTGTTCTTATGGCTGATCTTGTAACAGAAATGAAAAAGATAAAACACCCTGCAGACAGAAAAATAAGTTCGAGAGAAGGGATAGAATTATGAACAGATTTTTAATCATGCTTCAATTTTTTACTACCATACCTGTTCCTTTTAAAGTAGAATTCACGACAGAAGAATTCGGGAAGGGAATCATTTATATACCGTTTATAGGCGCAATAATAGGTGCTTTTCTTATGGCAGTATACTATATTTCCTCATTACTCTCCAGTGAAACTGTATCCGCCGTATTTACCGTAATAGGAGGAGTACTTATTACAGGAGGTCTTCATCTTGACGGCCTTGCAGATACCTTCGACGGTATTTTCAGTTACAGACCGAAAGAAAAAATGCTTGAGATCATGAAGGATCCCAGGCTTGGAACGTTCGGCGGCATGGCACTGTTTTTCCTTTTGCTTTTAAAGATACTATTTATCCTGAGTATTTCAACGTTCCTGCTGGGAAAAGTAATCTTTGTAATGCCTCTGTTCGGAAGACTGGGTATGATATGGTGTGCCGGCACATCTGAGTATGCAAGAGAAAAATCCGGTATGGGCAGTGCTACAATCGATTTTACCGGTTTCAGAGAAATTCTGATCTGCACCGGCACTACTGTATTAATTGCTTTTTTTGCCATAGGGCCTTCCTTGATTTTCCCTGTGGCAACAACAATTATATTTACCCTGATTTTTACAAAATTTATATATTCTAAAATCGGAGGCACTACAGGAGATATACTGGGAGCATGTACCGAGATGTCCGAGATAGTTCTTCTCTTTACTGTTCTTGTTATGGAAAAATTGTCTCTTATAACAGTCATGCAGTCTCTGTTTTAGCTTCCTATGATGTTTTTAATTTCATAACCTGTCATTATTTATAGTTAGCTTCATAACTATCCATAATGACCTCGTAATGAGTAATGCGTAATGCGTAATGCGCATGGATATAACCCCGTCACGTGTCACGCGTCACGCGTCACGAATAAGGAATTTATATGACAGAACTTATACTGATCCGTCATGGTGAAACAGACATAAATAAAAAACAGCTTTACTGCGGCTGGAATGAAGCTGGATTAAATGACAGAGGCATAAAGGAAGCAGAAAGATTGAAAGACGTTCTTGCCGGCGAAAAAATAGATGTCATTTATTCAAGTGATCTCAGGCGCTCTCTTCATACTGCCGAAATAATTAACAGTGTACATTCTGTTTCCATAATAGCTTCTTACGGTCTGAGAGAACTGAATTTCGGTCGATGGCAGGATATATCCTTTGAAGAAATCAGATCTCTTTATCCTGAAGAATATAAAGAATGGACTGAAAACTGGCTTTCTTACAGGATACCGGGCGGAGAAAGTATGATTGATTTTTATGACAGGGTTACAAAAACGTCGGACGAAATCATTGAAGCCTGTAAAAGCAGTAAAATACTTATAGTTACTCACAGCGGCCCCATAAGATGTATCCTGTCAAAATACATAGGAGAAAACATAAATACTCACTGGCATTTTCGTGTTTCTCTCGGAAGTCTTACAAGGATAGAAATTCTGGATGGCTTCGCTATTCTAACGGAAATAAGGCAAAGATCTTATTATGACAGCAGGTAAAAGAGTATCCAAAAACTATAAACAGTGAATAGTGAGGATAAAACAACCATGACCGGTTCGGTCACAACGAAGTTGAGAATTTGTTCCTCCCGTAACGCGTTACGCGTAACGCGTTACGATTCTCATATAAATAATTTATAAATGGTTATGAATTTACCTGTTGAGGTACTCAGTAAGGGAGGGTGAAAAGAATGAAATTATTTGAAGAAACATTAAATTCTGTGGGTGACCTCTATGAGGAAGCTATGTCTGAAGCCAGGAACAGACAGAAGAGTCTCTTTAAACCGCCTGGCAGCCTGGGGAAGCTTGAAACTATGTCAGTACAGCTTGCAGGTATTACCGGTAAAGTCAGGAACAATCTTTCAAAAAAATTGATTATCATAATGGGTGCAGATAACGGTGTTATAGAAGAAGGAGTGAGTGTTAAAAGAATAGAGACGACGGCTTCCATAACAAAAAATATAGTTGCAGGCGGTACAGGTATCAGTGTCCTTGCAAGGCATGCAGGTTCAGACCTTATGGTTATAGACATAGGAATTAATGCAGACCTGCACTGTCCCGGCATAATCAATAAAAAAATCAGATATGGCACAGGAAATATTATGAAAGGCCCTGCCATGACAGGAGAAGAAACAATAAGAGCTATAGAGACAGGCATAGAAGCAGTTTTCGAAGCGTCTCAAAAGGGGTATCAGTTGATAGGAACAGGTGAAGCAGGCATAGGAAATACTACTACAAGCAGTGCAATTTTTTCTCTTTATGCTGGTACTGCAATTGAAGATATAACAGGCATTGGTGCAGGACTTTCAGATGAAGGAATAAAGAGGAAAATAGAGGTCATAAAAAAGTCGATAGAATTAAATCATCCCGACCCTTCTGACCCGGTGGATGTGTTATCAAAGGTGGGAGGACTGGATATAGCAGGTCTTGTGGGGTGTTATCTAGGATGTGCTGCACGGAGGATACCGGTGGTAATAGATGGATTTATATCAGGTGTGGCAGCCCTTATGGCTATAAAACTCAATAAAAAAACAAGAAATTTTATGTTCCCTTCCCATATTTCATCGGAAAAAGGAGGAAAAAAACTTATGGAATTTCTTTCTATGGAACCTGTAGTATCTACGGATATGAGGCTCGGAGAAGGTACGGGCTGCACAATGTCATTCTTTATACTAGAAGGGGCATGTAAGATAATAAATGAAATGTTTACCTGCAAAGAAGCAGTCGGACAGGAGCAGATATAAATATTTTCAAGATACTATATGAATAGCAAGGGTTTTAATCTAAATAAATAGAATTAATAACATTCGAACATAAAAGTAAACTCATAACAGCAGCTTGATATTAAATCTATATAACGATTTAATATGAATCCTTTTAACGAAAGAGGTGTAACCATGGCTATTATTCCAAAAGAATTGAGGGAAAAAGTTCAGGAAAGCGGTGATATGTTTACCAGATCCCCTCATGTGAATTATTTAATCAAAGCCTGTCAGGATGTAAAAGATGGTAAAGCTGACAGAGAAAGTCTCAGAGATCCTCTGAATAAATTATATGCTACCTATGATGCCCTTATAATTACTTACAAATCTTTGTCTCCGACCCAGCCCAGAGATGAAGATTTCAGTATAAAAACAAAAGTCTTTCTGGCATCCTGTGAAGCCTTCAGATGTGCTCTGGATGAAATAACACTTTATTTCAGGGATAATGATACAAATCATATTGACCTGGGCTTAAAACTCCTAAAAAAAGAAACAGAATCTGTTATGGGGCTTATAGATGAATTCAAACGACATGAAGAAAAAGCTCAGAAATTTTCCAATTCCCCTCCCATAAGTGAATTAATACGAATAGGTAAAGGAGTAATATCAGGTGAATTTAAACCGGAGTTATTAAAACCACGATTAGAGATTATAAGAAATATTTATGAATACACTGCGGGACATGTAAAGGAAATGACCCAAAAAGAGCCTGATACAAAAGTGCTGGAAGAACAGATTCCTGTTATACTGGAAGCACTGGCTCTATTTAAATATGGTATTGAAAATATAGACTCCTATTTTGCTAATATTGAACATGCCGGCTCAGGCGAAATAAACTCTGATGAAAAATCCGGTTCTTCTGACGATTTTTTCGGAGACTTCAACGATGAAAAGCCTGTTTCTTCAGGCGACTCTTTCGGAGACTTCGGCGGCTTCGGAGACGAAAAGCCTGTTTCTTCAGGCGACTCTTTCGGAGACTTTGGCGGCTTCGGTAGTGAAAAATCCGGTTCTCACGATGACTCTTCAGAAGATTCCGGTTTTGGCGGATTCGGTAGTGAAAAATTCGGTTCTCACGATGACTCTTCAGAAAATTCTGAGTTTGGCGGATTCGAAGATGAAAAACCTGCAGCCGTCTCTTCTGAAGATTCCGGCAAATCTGTCGAAAAAAAAGATAAAGCAATCTCATTATTAAAAAAAGGACTTGATAATATAGAGGAAGCATCTCATGAAATTTATAGAGCACAGATGGCTCTCAAAGCTGAGATAGACAGGGCACACAGAGGACCTGTAAGACTCTGTCCCCGTTGTTCCAATGAAGTTACAGCAGATCTAAAATTCTGCCCTGAATGTCGTGCAATACTTCCTCAGATCCATTCCGCTCACAGCAGACTTGACATCAAAGACTCTACCATACAGGAACAGAGACAGTTTATGGTTCCGCCACATGTAAAAAAGGTTTACACTGCTGCCTGGGATGTAAGTAAAGGTAAAATAACAAAGGATGAATTCGAAAAGACACTGGACTGGTTTGAGAATAATATAGAAGTAAACAGTATAAATATGGATGAACTGCTGACTGTGCCGGAGGGCATTACAAAAGAAGAGAAGACACTTTTTGAATCTATCAAACAGAATATAGAAGAAGGTATTCAGGAATGTCGTGCAGGTATAGAAGATATGAGAATGTATTTACTGGATGACGATATATTAAATCTTGAGACCGGACTCGGGAAACTTATGAAAGGCGGAGACTTACTTTACGGAGTAAAGCATCTGGGAGACAAAGTTTCTCGGGCGGGAAAGAAGAATAAGTGAGTCGTGAGTCGTGAATCGTGAACAGTGAGTGGTGAGTCGTGAATAGAATTTGCACTTTATTCACTACCCGCCACTCACTGTTATCTACCAGGTATTACGTTTTACAAGATTTCCTTTCCCGTCAAATATTTCCTCCGAAATCTTATTACCTTTTTCATCATATGCAAAATTCTGACTCATCTGCAGCGTATCATCTTCATGATAGAGACCAATCCATGTCAGAAGATCCTTATCATTATATTTGTAGGTGTAATAACTTTTAAGTTCACCAGCTTTATTGCACCATTTTTTTTCCAGTAAATTGTATCTTTCGTCCCATTTATAATGGAAAACTCCGTCAAGTTCATCGGACGAATTATATTTTTCCTCAGAAGATGGGGTAAGTTCAGATAAATCAGGGCTGTCGTAAATGAGCCTGTCTCTTTTATCAAGACTGTCATCAGGATTATACCATGCTTCTTCAATAAGACGTTCCTGCTCATCATACCGGCTCAGTATATAATATTTTACATTATTCTGCCCGTCCAGTTCCTCTCTTTTTACCATCAGACCTTTTTCATCACAGTAATATCTGTGAATACCTTTCAGATTACCAAACCTGTCAAACCATTCCGAAACCTTTACACTATTAGAATCACCTTCATACTTATAAATTCTATAGGAAGCACCGGGAAATTCCCTTTCATATTTCTCGAATCTTACAACCCTGTTTTTATCATCATAAAAGTATTTTATATAATCGTGTGGTAATTTATCAGCATCTATTTCCCACATGCCTACTACTGTTGCATTTTTATTGATTTTTCCTATCCTGAAATATTTCACCTGTTCATTACTCATGTTTTTTCTTCCTTTCTCCGAATGTTATGGCAAATAGTTTCTATGTGCACAGATATTATCCTTCTTGCTTTTTGTGATGCGTGACTCGTGACGCCTGGTTTTGCCCCTGGGAGAATCACCATTCACTTTTCACGATTGACTACCACACAACAAGATCCTGCATATACCACTTCTTTGTAGGATAATTTTTCACATAATCTGCACCGTATTTTGCTATATAAAGGTGTAAATTTTCCCTGTATTTAAGATACATCCACAGAGGCATTCCATAGGCATCTTTACATTTTTCTATACACAGATCTATCATAGAATCAACTTCTTTATCCGTCATACCTGATGTAGATTTATAATAGAGATTTGTAGAAAGTTCCTGATTGTCTTCTATAATATCAACTATGCCGAATTTTTTTGCATCATCTCTCAGTTTGCTGTGTTTACCAAGGGTAAAAACACTTCTTCCATAAGAATGAATTATATCTTTATGTTCACACATGGCATTTATTGTATCTATGGCCTCTTCTTTTGTCTCTGTAGGAAAACCGAAAAATATATAAGCAAAATTCCATATGCCACAATCACTGGATGCTTTCAGTATATCATATCTTTTTTCCACATTAATGCCTTTATTAATTAAATCCATAATCCTTTTATTGCCTGATTCAAATCCCCAGAGCACCATGGTAAGTCCTGATTTCTGAAGTAAAGCGAGCAGTTCAGGAGTAAAGTCTTCTTCAAGCCTTCCGTTACTGAACCATTTTATATCGAGTTTTTCTTCAATAAACCTTTCTGCCATGGATTTCATATAAGCAGGATTTATGGATTCATCCATAAATTCATAATGTCTTATATTATATTTATCCCTCAGATATTTTATTTCCATGACCAGTCTGTCAAGAGATTTTCCGTCATGTTCCACACCGAAATCGGAATCGCAGAAACTGCATTTACCCCAGTAACAGCCTTTACTGCTCTGTATACACAGAACTATATGAGAGGTAAAATATTTATATAATTTAAGACCTGCCAGATCCTGAATGCCAAGATTATTCATCTTTTCAGGCTGACCTTTATAAGTATATATTACTCTGCCATCCTTTAAATAAAGTGTGGAAGGTACTTTATGTAAATCTTCTTTTAATCTTACAGTATCACAGAGTTCTAACATAAATTTTTCCCCTTCACCCATGACGAGAGTATGACAGAAATGTTCGAAAAATTCGGGAAGTTCCATGAGATTATCCCTGACACGACCAAAGAAATTTCCTCCTATATTAATATGAAAATTACCATTTTTCTCTTTAAGCATTTTTGCAAGGGTCAGACCGGGAAGAACCTGACTGAAAGAATTTATTGATATTGCTATCAAATCGGGCTTATTATCGACTATTTCAGGAATTACCTCTTCATAAAAATCATAAAACATATTTCTTTTCTTATCTGTACAATATGATAGAATATCTTTCATATTAAAAGCTATTTTGGTATGACGAAAATCGTTAAAACATAATCTTTCCGGATAATAAGGCAAAGATATAATCTTTAATGCATCATCAATGATAATAAGGGCATCAACAAGAACATTTGCCTCGTAAAATCTTTCAGGATCTCTTGTAACAGATACTGCCTCATCTATCAGTTTATGGGTATTATTCCAGGCTTCCTGCTCTTCTTTCAGATATTTTTCAATATATAGTAACTTTGCAGATTCTATCTCTAAATTCTCATCCTCTTCTTCAGTGAGACACTTCATTAAAACCTTAAGTTTTAAATAATCATATTCCAGTAAGGTTTTCTCTCTGGAATATTGAATATAGCGGGGAGTAAGGATTTTATCGTAAAATTCCACATTGAGATCCTTCGGGGTGACATTATATCCATGATGTCTGAGATGACCAGCAATGGATGTCATGGCATAATGAGGGTTCTGAGGAGTCCATTGAGGCGGGAAAATAAAGGTAATGTTAAAGTCTTCCTTGTTCATTATATCCTCCTGTTTTAAGTAAAGTGAATAGTGAAAAGTGAATGGTGAAAAGTAATTATTTCTTACTATTCACGACTTACTACTCACTTCTTAATAATCACGAAAAAAGGGCTTGATTAATCTACCTGACCAATCAAGCCCCTCTTCTCTATAATCACCGGCTCTATTGCATAGCCGTTTTAAATTTTTCTAAAAAATCTTTAAGGACTTTATCATTTTCCAGGTCTTTCCTGGCATTTTCCACCATAGAGTCCAAATCTTTTGCCGTAATAGATTCATCCTCCATTATTTCTTTCTGCCTTTTACTGATAAATTGTGCTATTTCTTCGATGAGAGGTAACATTTTTTCTTTCCGAAGAGACTCAATTTCTGCAAGAAGATTGTCCTGTTCTGCTATTCTGTCCTTCAGGATCTTCATATCACTTGCTACAAGCCTGAGCTTCAGAAGCTTTTCTTTAATTTCCTTCTCCTGAAGAATATAGCCTGTAAATTCCTTCATCTTCTCTTTGATTTCCTGTTTGGTCACAGATTATACCTCTCTAAAAAGCAGACATGGCCATGGCAGTCATCATCATCTGCATAACTGACATGTACATACGCATCATATTCATCATGGGGGAACCGCCCATCATGCCGGGGCCACCCATGCCGCCCATCGGGTCAAATCCACCAATACCACCCATAGGATCAAATCCGCCCATACCGCCCATCGGATTATAGCCTCCTCCGAAGCCTCCTCCGAATGCTCCGCCACCCTGATAACCTTTCATAATGTCCTCTATCTGTTCCGGTTTATATCCCTGTTCCTTCAACTGTGCTTTAAAATCTGCTTCTTTTTCTTTCTGAACTGCTTCAATCTTTTTCTGTCTTTCCTCAGGAGTAAGTTTCTTGTTATACATAAGATCAAATTGATTTGCACTTATACCATATTTTTCTTTTATCTGTTTTGTGGCTCCGTCCATATCATAGTCAGCCTTGTCAAGGATATTATTTCCGTTACCGTCGGATATAACATCGCCATTGGCAAGTTTTAATGATTTCTTACCGTCAACTGTATCAACCTTGGCTTCTATACCATATCTTTCTTTCAATTCTGTTGCCACTTTATCAAAATCACTCACACCTGAAGCCATTATATTATTAATGGCAAGAGTTGCAGCAGGTGAATTGGCGAGATTGGAATTTCTATTACCTCCCATACCTGTACCGCCGCTGCCAAAGGGATCCTTTTCAATTCTGTTCTGGAAGCCAAAAGAACCGACTGCTCCGACTGCAGAGCTCTCCTGTGCCTGACCTGCTGCGGAGAAAGCAAAGGCAAAAGAGCCTCCACCCTGTAATGCGCCGGCACCTGCGAAAGAACCTGCTCCGGCCAGTGCGCCTGCTCCGGCAAATGCGCCGCCTGTTAGCGGATCTATACCGGCAAAAGCTCCTGCACCTGCTCCGGCAAATGCACCTGCTCCGGCAAAACCTCCATCCATGATTGCTCCCATAGATTGACCGAGCATACCCCCGCCAAATGGATCTATACCGCCAAATCCACCCATACCACCGAAGGGATCCATACCGCCCATCTGTCCGAGTCCTGCCATCATACCCATTTCTCCCATAGATTCCATACCGCCCATTTCTCCCATCATACCGGGCATCATCCCCTGCATCATCATAGGATTCTGCATACCGATCATTGCACCCATCATCATTTGAAGCTGCATAAGGCGTTGCATCATTATACTGGAAAATCCGCCGCCTATCATGCCCATTCCCATTCCGCCGCCTATAATCGTACTGTAGGCCATTGATGCTGAAAATTGTGAACCTATTCCGTACATTAATATCCACTCCTTTAAAAAATTTTAATAAATTCCCTTTAAATTTATCACTGTTTTTTTATAAAAGTAAATAGCTTTTCATAAGATTGAAAAAAATTTTTTTTTCAATGTTATAAAATATTTACTTTTTTTAAAATGTCGTGATATATTAGTATCGAAATTTTTAATTAATGTAATCAGGAGGTTTTTTTTATGATAGGAATAGGTGCTTCATTTAATGTACAGGGTATGTTCGGTTCCTTCGGGATGTCAGCAATGATGGGAGTCGGGATGCCATTCCAGGCAATGCAGATGATGATGATGATGGGAAATATGGCAAGAGGATGCTGCGGCGGTATGGCCGGTATGATGGCAGGCATGATAATGCCCGGCATGATGGGTATGGGCTCAGTGGGCATGGGAGGTGGAATGATAGGCAGTCCTATGAATATGGGCGGAATGTTACCGGGATACATGCCCGGATTCAATCCTATGTTCGGCGGAGGAATGTTTCCCGGAGCAGATCAATTAATGCAGTGCATGGGAGCCATGGGTAATTACGGTATGCTCGGCTTGGGCATGATGGGTATGCCAGGCATGGCAGGTATGATGTTAGGTGGTATGTTGGGCGGCCTCATAGGTGGAGCTATTTCAAGAGGTATGATGGGCGGCATGATGGGCATGATGGGCATGGGCGGCATGATGGGTATGGGCCAGGCTCAGAAACTTCACGGCGGAATGGGCGGACTCAGACAGCAGGGCAATGAAGTTACTACACCGGGCGGATTCAAAATAAGTTACAGCGGCTCAACAGTCAATATCAGCGGAATGGGTCAGGTAGGAGGAGGTTCCTTTGCAATGGCAGGAGCAACTCCATTCGGATCTTTTGCAATGGCAGGACAGATGCCCGGTTATCAGACCACAGGCAATACCAAGATATGGGGTGACCCCCATGTAGATCAGAGCAATGGTCAGAGATGGGACTGGAAAGACAAGACCATGAGCTTCAATCTTCCTGACGGAACAAAAATTACAATGAACGCAGAAAGTGCAAACGGAGAAGTTAAGAGTATTGATATATATAATGGCAATGAACATATCCACGGAGAAGGCGGCAATTTCACAGGCAGCGGTTATGACGGATATATGGCCGATGCAATGCAGGCTGACGGAGATTCCGTATATGCAGCAGGCACGGATGTGAGTAAATGGTATAGAGCAAACGGCCAGCAGGTTGGCTGAGTAAGTTAACATAAAAACCTCCCGGCACAGGTCGGGAGGTTTTTATTTTGCATTATTTCATTAGTAAACTCACCATAGAACAGGGCTCTAACATAGACAAAAATTTATTGAATTATCTGGTTCTTCCCGATAACTCGAGAGCTTTTTTATAATGCTGAACAGCAAGCTCCACCTGCCCTTCTTTCTGATAGGCGAGACTGAGCATCTGATGGGTCCAGGGCCTGTGAGGCTTCAGTTCGAGAGATTTTTTATAATGTTTTATGGCAAGCTCAAATTTACCGTTTTTAAGATACGTATTGCCCAGGAATTCATGTAATGCTACATTCTGCACCCCGAAAGCTATCGATATGATTCCCCATAATATTACTACCGGCATAAGAATGGTAAATTCCAGTATAGTAACGATAAACCCTGTCATGATACGAAGATTCTTATTTTCCGGTATTATATTTCTTACAAACATATTAATAGAAAAAACCCCTTTGGAGAAACACAATATAAACATAATCATAATAATGTTAAGTCCTGTAATTTCAAATATTTTTATGTGACTGTAAAAACTCACCACCATACATATAAAACCAGAGAGCATAAATACAAGACTCCACGACGGTATAATAAGGAATATGGGAATCTCGCTGATGAGAGCATTTGAAGGAAGAGGTATATTTAATTTTTTTAAAATAAAGAGATTGAAAATCCATAGATATACAACATAATAAAAGGCCAGAAATACAAGTAACGAAGGTAATAATTCCATAAGTTTTCCCGTAAGCCATTCCGGTTTTATCCAGCCCTGATTAAGATTTAAATTGATAATACCTACAGCCCACGTCAAAGCGGATACAGACCATTCTGAGATTTTCTTTAAATCTTCTGTTATTATTTTTGTACCCATTAGCAGCACGTAAAGGACGAGATTGAGAGCAAAACCGGTAAAAGCCGCAAAAAAGGTATAAAGAATCGTTTTAAAAGCATCGAAATTTTTCTTAATACATACTCCGAGACTCAATCCTATGATGCCTGTGGAAAGAAAAAAATCTGCTCCTGCCAGAGGGGAATAGAACATACACAGGAGTAAAGCCGTAGCAATAGTCATTTCCAGCCCCTGATAAAATCCGTATTTCATTATACCTATTACTACAGGCGTTACACTCAGATATTTCAGAATATCCAGAAAAGCAAGGTTCAATCCTGTAAAATAAAATATAAAAGCCAGACAGACAAGAAGTCCGCCTTCTGCAATACGTCTGGTGAAATTATTTTTTTCCATATCTGATCACTATTTTAATAAAAAATCACTATTTAACAAAAAATTCTTTTATTTTGTTAACAAGTACATCCCAGAAGCCTTCTTCTTTTTTTGCCTGAATGGCCCTGAGCTGCTCAAGAGCAAGTCCAACCTTGAGATTACCGGTACTTTTCTGTTCTGTTTCCAGTAATTCCATGAGAGCAGGTATGGCGGCAGGGTCTCCTATCTTTCCCAGGGCAAGAGCAGCCTCACCTCTGAGAGAAGAATCATTACTTTTTAATACAATTATAAGAGGTTCTACCGCTTCTTTTATCTTTTTTTCTCCAAGCAGAAAAGCTGCCTTTTTATTTCCTTTCTTTAATTCTGCCAGTAATTGATTGACATTCATACTCATCATATACCTGGCTTCTTCAAGGTCATATATAAATTCAGGTTTTTTTACTTTTTTAGCAGCAGAACTGATTTTACTGGAAGCAAGAAGACTGAGAAGTGCTCCCTGCATTTCTTTTGCTGTTTGAAACCTTGCAGCAGGTTTGGGAGATAAAGCTTTTATTATTATATCTTCCAGTTCAGGAGAAAGTTCCTCTTTAATCGTTCTGACAGGAGGGAATTTAAAGGGTACAGGATTTTTTGCAGTTAGCAGGTGATGCATGGTTGCTCCCAGTGCGTATATATCAGATCTCGGTTCTGCTTTGCCCTGATATTGTTCCAGCGGGGCATATTCCATAGTACCTATAGCAGTTATCGTACCTTTGGGCTCAATTTTTTTTGCTATTCCGAAATCAACAAGAACAATCTTATCGGTTCCTTTTCTCAACATAATATTTGCCGGTTTTATATCCCTGTATATGATAGGCGGATCCTGACCGTGCAGATAATCCAGAACATCACATAACTGCACTGACCAGTTGACAACCTGTTCTTCCGACAATCCTTTATAGTCACTCTTTCTGAGGACTGTCTCAAGATCAACACCTTCAATAAAATCCATAACCAGATAGTAACGAATATCATTGATAAAATAATCACTTACTCTCGGTAAATTCGGATGGTAAAGTTCTGCCAGGAGCTTTGCTTCTTCCCGAAAACGTTTGATAACATACTCACTTTCTTCCGGTTCATCTGATTTGTCAAGAAGTTCCTTGACTGCACAGATTTTATTGAGCCTTTTATCTTCAGCTTTATAGATATTGCTCATGCCGCCTATTTTCACAAGAGTTATTATACTGTAACGATTATCTAATATTTCCCCTACTTTTAAATGCAAGATAATATTCCCCCTAACAATCGTAACGCGTGACGCGTGACGCGTGACGCGAGGAATTTATGATGACTGACCTGCAATTCCAGCCATGGTAACACATAACGCATGACAGATTGTAATTTTACAATATTATACAGGAATTTTATCACAGTTACAAGGGATAGCGTTTTTTTACGCCAGGTCTATCTTCCCGTCATGCCGTACGCATCACCGGTCACGATTTCATATAAACTTGACACTCCATGTATAATATAAATCATGAAAATAATAGCTACCTGTGACCTTCATTACGGTCTGAAAAAATGGGGAAACGATTCTACAAAAAAAATAGCCCGACTTGTGATAAATTCCGATGCAGATGTATTTATAATTGCAGGCGACATAGGAGAAGGCCTTCAAAATTTCCAATCATGCCTGGAATTATTTAAAGAATTCAAAGGATATAAACTTATCGTGCCTGGCAATCATGATCTGTGGTGTAAAGAGGGAGAATCTTTTCAGATATATTCGGAAATACTGAAAGAAATATGCGAAAGTAATGGGTTCCACTATCTTGATACCGGCCCTTTTGTTCTGGACAACATAGGCTTCGTCGGGAATATCGGATGGTATGACTATTCCTTCAAGCTGGAAGAACTAAATATTCCTATAAAATATTATGAAGAAAAATGCCTGCCTAAAGTAGCACGATGGAATGACAGACGATTTATAAAATGGGATTATAATGATTATGAGTTCCTGGGTCTTCTGCTGGATAAAATGGAAAAACACATAAAACATATATACGAGCATGTAGAAACCATTATAGGTGTAACTCACCATATGCCTTTTGAACACATGATCAGAAAAACAAACTATATGTCCTGGGATTTTGCCAGAGCCTACCTGGGAAGTAAAAAGATAGGAGAACTTTATTTGAATTATAAAAAAATAAAACTTGCCATATGCGGACATAATCATAGATATGTAAGGGCAACAAAAGAGCATGTAGAATGTATCAGCGTTGGAAGCACATATCAGCAGAAAGAATTACTCACTATTGAAATTTGATTAACTATTGACAGATAGCCTGAAACTATGTAAGATTAAATTTAATTAAATTATTTATAATAAAGAAAGGATATTTTGTTTATGAGATTGTCTTTCAGTGTAATTTTGCTTTTACTTGCAATATTTGGTCTCCTGGTATATCTTCCTGTAATGTTATTCGGATGTGGCTCCACAGACGATATAGATGTAGGCAGTGTAAAGGGAACACTTGTGGATACGAGCGGCGCCATAATGACCGGGAAAAAAATAAGAATTGACGGCATAAATGGAACGTACGGGTTAGGTATTGTTGATACAAATATAAATGGCAAATTCAGTTTTACAAACATTCCTACAGGCACCTATACTATTACCGCATCGGAACAGAACGGTACCTTTATTGCAAGCAAGAATGTAGATATTGCAAAAAATGAAACTGAAGAAGTAACTATACAGCAGGGCGAAGTAGCACCTCCCACTCCCACTCCGTCCGCTACCAATACGCCCGGCGGTACTGTAACAGCGACACCGACATTTATTGAAATCTTTTCACCAACTCCTACTTTCACACCTGCTTATTTTTAAGGAAAGGAGTCTTTATGGTAAAAAAGATATTTATCCTTTTGGCGATTATATTTATGTGCCATATCCCGGTTAAAGCACAGGAAACAAAAGTTCAGCCATTGCCAAATTTAACAGTAAGTGATGACGATTACATGAGTACGAGAACTAAAATACAGGGAAATAGCCAGAGTAATCCTTATGATGGCTATTATGAACCTGCCAGAGCTCACGAATCTTTTAATTTCAGAAGTGATAGAAATGTAAATAATTATCCGGGAAATAGTGAAGCAGGTAACGGTTATTCCGGCTATTATAAACATTCCGGCTTTGAAGAATACCAATTTCCTCAGGCCCAGGCGACACCGGTTCCTCCCAGAAGCAATGCCATAGAACTATCGAACAGCGACCTGCTCAAGGATGTTGATATAAAATCCGGTGGTATTCCTGTATGGAAACAGTCTAACAATGCAGTCGTGGAAGTTGATAAAATTCAGGATATGAATGTATCGGTTTTTCTGCTTACACAGCAGAACAATAATAATGTAATAGGATATAATATTGAATTTCGTTCAAACAGAGACTTGCTTGCTTTCACCTCTTTTATACTTGAAGGTAAATCTCAGGTGTATTTATTGAATAAAGAGGATACAAACCGGCAGGAGAAGATAGGCAATTTCATAACAGAAGGAGACCCTTCAGGTATATGCAAAAAAATAATGACCTTTTCCTATAAGGGTAAAGAAATAAAGCTGAAAATATTAGAAAAAGAACAGAGCCATCCTGTAACGGACATGGTTCCGGACAGAGATGCAAAAAAAGGTGTGACAGAAAATCCTGAAGATACAAAATCCAATACTGTCATAGAAGTAAATTTTTAAGAGAATAACAAACAAGGCGTGACTGACCGGTCACGCCTTGTTATTATCCGGAGAAATCTGCAGCCACAGATACCCGGCTCACACCATTATAGAAGCAATAAGATTATGCAGAAAAGCAAATAAAAGACCTGTGTCATAAAAACCTGAACTGCCTGTCAACCTGGGTAATATAAATTTTATCACAATATATCCTATGGCAATTAATATAATAAGAACCAGAACTATATAGATTGCCATATTTGATTGAGTCGCTTCTTCTTTCTTTTTCTTTTTTACCTTCTTTTTTGTTCCTTTTTTCTTTTCCTGTGGTTTATTTTCATCCTCTATATCAGAGCTGAGAGCTTCCTCTTCAGCTTTTGATATACCTTTTGATGGAGCGTTCTTTTCTGCTTTACGGGTATCACCTTTTTCCAGTTCATCTTCCGGCATAACAATAGTCTGTTTTGGCTTGCTTAAAGCCTGTATTGCCTGTGCATCTATAGTTTGGATGGACGAGCTGCCGGAAGAAAATTGATCTGTCATATCCGATGTTCTGGAAGCGGATTGAATCTCTTTAAGGGCTGTCATCATTTCCGTAGCAGATTGATATCTATCTTCTTTATCAAGTTCCATAGCCTTTAATATTATACCTTCCAGTTCCAGAGATATGGATTTATTATATTCTCTACAGAACTTCAGAGGGACATTATTCATAGATCTATCTATGGCATCTACGGGCAAAACCTTTGTTGCAATATAATACAGTGTGGCTCCGAGAGAATAGAGATCACTTCTTGCATCTGTAACCATAGCATATTGCTCGATAGGAGAAAAATGAGGTGTAATTGTTTTGGCTACAGCAAGGGTTCTGGAATGAGGGTCAAAAAGTTTTGATATACCAAAATTGATGAGTTTAATAGATTTATCTTTTGTAAGGATTAAATTTTCCGGTTTTAAATCTCTGAAAATTATAGGGTGCGGTTTCTGACCGTGCAGGTATTCAAGGACTCCGCCAAGCTGAATTGCCCATCCGATAATCTCTTCTTCTGCGAAAAAATCTTCTGTTGTTTCTATAAGTTCTTTCAGGTTTTTTCCATCTAAATATTCCATTACCAGGAAATGTCTGGCATTTTCTTCAAAGAAATCCTCAACTTTTGGTAGCTGAGGATGATCCAGTTTATTCAAAATTTTAGCTTGCAATTCAAACTGTTGATAGGCCTGTTTTGCCTCAATAGGATTACTGAATTTACTTATCAATTCCTTAATTACCCAGAAATCAAATTTCTTACGATCCTCTACAATATAAAGATTACTATTTCTACCACTACTCAGATGTTTAACTATCTTAAATCTATCTTTCAACACAGTACCTTCTGGTAAACAGTCTCTATCTTTTGACATAACTTTCGCAAAAGCCCTTTTCAAGAGTTATTTCGTATAATAATTCATTACGACAAACTCCAAATCTTTCAGCTTTTTCCTCCTCTATAATCTTTTTTATAGCACCCTCACAACATTATAATTCAAGAAGTATATTCTCTATTTCCTCTAATTTATATCCTCCGCCCTGGACAAAATCAGGAGTGCCTCCACCTTTTCCAGTTAATTTTCTATTGAAATTTTTCATTACTTCAGAAAGGTTTACCTCTACGTCCTTTGATCTGGCAATAATTAATCCAGACGGTTCAGGTGAAGTAGCAAGACATACAATAATATTATTAGACTTCATAATAACATTTTTTGCCAGACCTTTCAACTCCTCAAGCGTTTTATCTTTATAAATATGTTTTATATAACCGGT
Organism: Bacillota bacterium; assembly: GCA_029555925.1. Next base: position 6,845 of record JAKPQU010000159.1, on the reverse strand, counting down.
ATTATCTCTTATAATTTTCTCAGAATTTAACAGTTCTACCTCCTGAGTCATACACTTTTCTGTTAATTTCTTCAAGGCCTTATAATTTTCCTTGTTTTCTGTTATTAATTTATCTATTTTTGTAACAACATCCTGAGGGCCTACTGAAAATCTGCAGGAAATATCTCTGAATACAGAAGAATATTCTCTGAAGAGTTTTAAAGCTCTATAGCCACACAAAAATTCTATTCTGAACTTTTCTTTCAGTTTTTCCCAGGCCTTAATAACTATAAGTCCTGCTTCTCCTGTTGCATTACAGTGAGTCCCGCCACAGGCAGAAGAGTCAAAATCATGTATGTCAATTATCCTCAAAAGTCCTGTTCTCTTTGATTCTTTACGCAGGACTGTGTCAGGCTCATCTTTATCCATATATTTTATAAAAACAGATCTGTTTTCAAATACTATCTTATTTGCATATACTTCACCTGCAAAGATGTTCTCTTCCGGCAGATTGGAAATATTTAAATCTATAGTTGAAATATCTTTACCAAGGTGAAATCCTATTGTTTCAAGATTATAAAGCTTAAAAAAACACTGTGAAAGAATATGCTGTCCCGTATGCTGTTGCATATGGTCAAAACGTCTCTGCCAGTCAATAACACAGTTTACATTCATACCTGTTTTTAAATTATGAACTTCAGAGGAAGAGATTACATGAACTATTTCTCCGTCTTCTCTTTCAAAAACATCAATTACAGGGATGCCTTCTACAGTTCCATAATCACATGGCTGCCCTCCGGACAAAGGATAAAAACCTGTTCTGTCAAAAATCAAATATAAATTATCTCTATCGGGATATAAATCAGTGATCTTCCCTTCAAAGGTGGATATGTATGAATCATTGTAATAAAGTCGTTTTTCTGACATCAGACCTCACAAATTTTCCATTATTCAAAATCTTATTCGACATATTATCTTTTTTTCCCTCTTGATTGTAAAGGTTAATTTATATTTATGTGTATTTCATAACTTATTGGAATGTGCCGGGGTGAACATAAATAATAAATATATGCTCTCGTAATGCGTAATGCGTGACGGGAGGAAAACTTTTATTAAATGCTTATTGGCAGGTCAGTAAATAGAATTACTGTTCTTTTTTCTTTATTCTCTCAGAGACCACTATAAATTCTGCTACTTTAACAGTATGGATCTGGCCGGTCGTAACAAAATAATCTCTTTTCTCGAACTCCTGTTTTAAAGCCAGTCGATTGTTATAATCCCTCATAGAGTATTCTTTGCGGGAATCTAAATTCATATCCTTTTCTTTTTCACAGCCACCGCTCATTTTCTCAACCTTCTTTCTTCAGAACAACTGTTCTTTTATCTTTCTTCTTGCCCGCTCTGCCAAACCCTTTATTTATTAAAATTAAAATAAAACTATGGAGGCGGCCATGGCCGCCCCCATTCTATTTAGTTTGCTCTGAACTCTGCATCCACAACATTATCTCCGCCCGGAGGTGCAACGCCTCCCGGAGGTGGGCCGTATCCTGTGCCGGGAGGTGGGCCATAACCTCCTGCCGCCCCTGAACCGCCTGCTGAATAAAGACTTTCCGCCATTTTATAGGAAGCCTGTTTCAAATCTTCTTCAGCCTTTTTAATCCTGTCTATATTATCACTCTTTATGGCATCCCTGAGTGCTTCCATCGCACCTTCAATATTCTGCCTGTCCTGAGAAGAAATCCTGTCTCCATAATCTTTAATCTGTTTTTCCATCTGATACAGGAGTGAATCGGCGCTGTGCTTCACTTCAATTTCTTCTTTCTTTTTCCTGTCTTCCTCTGCATGAGCTTCGGATTCTCTGACCATTTTCTCCACATCTGCTTTAGACAGGTTAGTACTGGCCGTTATGGTAATATGCTGTTCTCTGCCTGTAGCCATATCCTTTGCAGATACATTTACTATACCGTTTGAGTCAATATCAAAGGTAACTTCAATCTTCGGCAATCCCCTGGGTGCAGGAGGAATTCCGTCCAGACGGAACATACCAAGAGTTTTATTATCTCGTGCCATAGGTCTTTCCCCCTGCAGCACATGAACATCAACAGAGGTCTGACCATCTGCGGCAGTACTGAATATTTCACTTTTCTTTGTCGGAATAGATGTATTTCTTGGTATAAGCACCGTAGAAACACCTCCCAGTGTCTCCACGCCGAGAGACAGAGGGGTAACATCAACGAGAACCACATCTTTCACTTCTCCGCCGAGAACTCCTGCCTGTATGGCTGCCCCCACGGCTACTACTTCATCAGGATTTACTCCTTTGTGAGGTTCTTTTCCGGTAAGTTTCTTTACCAGACTTTCAATACAGGGCATACGGGTAGAGCCGCCTACAAGGACAACTTCATGTATATCTTTTTCCGTTATACCGGCATCTGACAGAGCCTGATGGTATGGTACAATTGTTCTTTCCGTCAAATCTGCGGTAAGTTCCTCAAACTTTGCTCTTGTGATCTTCATCTCCAGATGTTTCGGGCCATTCTGATCTGCCGTTATAAAAGGCAGGCTTATTGCAGTTTCGAACATAGAAGAAAGTTCGCATTTTGCTTTTTCCGCTGCTTCTGTAAGTCTCTGCATGGCCTGTCTGTCTTTCGTCAGATCAATTCCCTGTTCTTTTTTAAATTCTTCACATATATACTTTACAAGCCGTTCATCATAGTCATCTCCTCCGAGATGAGTATCTCCGCTTGTAGATTTAACTTCAAAAAGTCCATCTCCCACATCGAGTATTGACACATCAAAGGTTCCTCCTCCGAGATCCCACACAAGTATTGTCTCAGAGCCTTTTCTGTCAAGACCGTAGGCAAGAGATGCAGCTGTAGGTTCATTTATAATCCTCAGCACCTCAAGACCTGCAATCTTGCCCGCATCTTTTGTGGCCTGACGCTGCGAGTCATCAAAATATGCAGGCACTGTTATGACTGCTTTCGTCACCTTTTCACCAAGATATGTTCCTGCATCATCTGCGAGCTTTCTCAGAATCATAGCCGAAATTTCCTGTGGTGTATAGTTTTTCCCCTTAATATTTACCTTTTCGGCGGTTCCCATTTTCCTTTTTATAGAAGATACTGTATTTTCAGGATTTAATACAGATTGCCGTTTGGCAAGCTGTCCTACAAGCCTTTCCCCTGATTTTGAGAAACCTGCAACAGAAGGAGTGAGACGACTTCCTTCGGCGTTCTGAATAACAACAGGCTTTCCTCCTTCCATAACTGCCACTACCGAATTTGTAGTTCCGAGATCTATACCTACTATTTTAGACATATATTGACACCTCCATAATTTCTGTTATTTATTATCTCTATTGTCATTATAAAAGTTTAGTCTATTATTGTCAAGTATTTTACAAAAAAAATATAAATTAGAATATCTTAATAATTATCAATTCCTGGTATAGACCCTGGGATTATCCTTACGGATACGTGCCATTTCGGCAAAAAGCTCTTTCTCTCTCTCGGTAAGCCCCTGGGGCATGACAATCTTTACCTCGACAATCATATTACCGGGCAAACCTTCTTTAAGATTTGGCATTCCCATGCCGCTCAGTCTGAATTTCCTGCCATTCTGAGTTTCTGGCGGTATTTTCATCTGCAGATCTTTACCGTTAAGACTTGGCACCTTAATTTCCGCACCGAGAGCCGCTTCCGTAACAGTTATAGGCACAACACAGTAAAGGTCATTTTCTTTAAGTTCAAAGAAATCATGGGGTATAAGCTTTACTTTTAAATACATATCCCCCCTTCTGCCGTCTCTTTTCACTTCCCCTTCTCCCCTCAACCTTATCCTGGAACCGTTTCTAACTCCAGGGGGGATTTTAGTTTCTATCTGTCTGCTGGTAGAAATCATTCCGCTTCCTCCGCAGTTACGACAGAGATTATTATTTACCCTTCCCGTGCCATGACAGGAAGAACATTTTTCCTGTCTTTGCATTTGAAATGATTTTTCCGTGCCGTTATAGGCTTCTCTCAAAGTTATCTCTATCTGATATTCCACATCTCCCTTTCCTCCGGCAAAATTGTCGGTAAAAAAGTCGCCGGTAGTAACAGTGCCTGCTCCGTTTCGGAAGAACATATTAAAGAAATCACTGAAATCACCGAATCCGCCGAATGAGGCGGCACCGCTCTTCACCGACGACGTTCTGAAATTTTTAAAGAAATCAGACGCTCCTTCTCCACCATATCTACCCGTATTAAATCCCCCGGTTTTCCAGTTCTGTCCCAGGAGATCATATTTTTCCCTTTTTGCAGGGTCCGATAACACCTCGTACGCTTCATTGAGATCTTTAAATCTTTCCTCTGCTTTCGGATCTCCCGGGTTTATATCAGGATGAAGCTGTCTCGCGAGCTTTCTATAGGCTTTTTTTATATCCTTATCTGTTGCATTCTTGCCTATACCAAGAATTTTATAATAATCCTTAAAATCCATATCATTCACCTGCCCTGTTAGAATATATTTTACGCCTATATATATTATAAAAGTTTAGTCTACTATTGTCAAGTAGATATAAAAGTAACGGGTGACGGGTGATACAAGTGGAATATTTACTGTTATAAGCACCGTGGCTTTACCATATGTTTACACAAAACATATGACATAATCAAAATCAAAGCAGTTTTTTCAGGTCCGTTCTGATGTCTTCAATGGATTGATGTCTGTGTTCTTTGTACATTCTCATGGCTTTTAAAATGAGGTTATCCAGTTCCAGCGATATATCAGGATTAAATACCCTGCAGGATTTCAACACTTTTGTTTCCATACTTATATCTATTGCATCTGCCGGCTTTGTTCCTGTTACAAGGAAATACATTACTGCCCCGAGTGAATATATGTCAGTTCTTACGTCTGTCCGTCCGCTGTACTGTTCAAAAGGAGAGAAATGAGGATTAATTATTTTTGCTACTTCTAAAGTCTGTTTGTCAGCCTGAAAAAATTTGGATATACCGAAATCCATAAGTTTGAGTAGTCCTGTTTTCGACAGGATAATATTATCAGGTCTTAAATTCCTGAAAATTATGGGTTCAGGTTTCATGTTATGCAGGTAAGAGAGCACATCGCATAATTCCATGCCCCATTTTATTACCTGCTTCTGGTCTATAAATCCCGGAGTTTCCTTTACGATTGTTTCTAAATTCTTTCCTTCTATATATTCCATAATTAGATATCTTTTATATTCATAATCAAAATAATCCTTATAACCGGGCAGATTTGGATGTACCAGTTTGAAAAGTATTTTGGCTTCCATTTTAAACTGCGCTATAGCCTGATGTTTGGTGGCTAGATCCCTGAATGTATCAGCCAGTTCTTTTATAAATAGATAGTTATTTGTTTTTATATCATAACCCATGTAATTTACACTCAGAGGAGTAATATTTATAATATCCAGAATTTTATATCTTTCCTTCAATATTATATTTTTTGGCACTTCGCTTTTCTGGGCTTCGACAGGTGTTTTTTTCGGCTCGTCATTCTGTATGTTATATATATATGAGATAGTAGTGCCGTCTTCGGAAGAAACGGATGAAGTAACTTTCTCCAGCATCAATGTGGATCTTCTTTTCCTTTCCTCTTTCTTCTGTTCAAGAAGTGTTTTTAATTTACGCCCCGGTTCAGGAGCTTCTTCCTGAAAAACCACCCCTCCTTTCAGAACTTCCGTAGAAGGACTATATTTATCTGCTGACATTTTTTTCTCTTTTATCATTTTTATGTCAGAAGAAATTTTATCAAATTTCTTAAGCCTCTCCTCTTTCTCAGAGCCTGTATCTATAACTGATCTGACGTCAAGAAATTTTTTCGAAAAATCATCTTTTTTATAAACAGGCATAACTTCAGTTTTTTGTTCCCTGGTTCTAGATTCTTCAGATTCTCTCAGCTCGATTATATTAAAGTACACTTCCTTCAAATCTCTCTTCATATCTTCGGCACTGTCATATCTGTCACTGCTTATAACAGACATGGATTTTAAAACTATGTCCTCAAGATTGGATAAAATCTCCCTGTTATAATTTCTGAGAGGAGGAATAACTTCTCTTGTAGTGGCAAGCTTTGAAGGATCTGGAGGCAGTGAACCGGTAAGGAGATAATACATGTTTGCCCCGAGAGAATAAATATCAGATTTAATATCCAGTCTCCCTCTATACTGCTCGGGTGACGAAAAATAACTGTGAAAACTTCTGGTTTTAGTCGTACATTTATATATATTATTTATAGGAGGCATACCCAGATTAAAGAGTTTTAATTCACCGTCATTTTTCAAAAATATACTATCAGGCGAGAGGTTTTTAAATATAATTGATGCAGGTTTTGCCTCATGAAGAGAGGATATGAAATTACAGAGACTTATACCCCATAAAATTACCTTTTCCGGTTCCAAAAAACTGCCATATCCTTCCAGCAGGTCTTTAAGACTCTGTCCTTCAAAATGCTCCATAATTATATACAGTTTGCCGATATGTTCAAAATAATCTATATAACGTGCCAGATTGGGATGAATAATCTTAAGATAAATTTTGCTTTCTTTTTTAAACTCTCCCATAACCTCTTCTTTTATTACAGGATCGAGGAATATATATGAAAGTTCCTTTACTATTACCTTCTCTTCAGTGTTATAATCAAACGCACTGTAGATATTAATAAAATCTACTATTGTCATTAATTTAATAATTTCATATCGGCTATTTAAAACTTTTCCTGCTGACATAAGTTGTTACCTGCTTATAAAAATTGTAACGATTACCCCCGTAAGGGGGAACAGAATGTTATTATAATCAGTTTTAATACTTCGTGACGCGTGACGCGTGACGCGTGACGCG
>JAKPQU010000118.1 GCA_029555925.1 Bacillota bacterium | reverse complement strand
TTCCTACTGTAGATAACACCTTTGTTATTGCTGCCGTAAGAGTGGTTTTGCCATGATCTACATGTCCTATTGTTCCTACATTTACATGAGGTTTCGTCCTCTCAAATTTTTCCTTTGCCATCTATTTTTCCTCTCCTCTCGATAGCATTTATTTTAATCTAAAAATAATTCGCTAAAAAACAGAATCACTTCTGCCAGGCAGAAGTAGAATTTTATCAAACTCATTTGATTTATACAGCCCACGACCGGGATTGAACCGGTGACCTCATCCTTACCAAGGATGTGCTCTACCATCTGAGCTACATGGGCAGACTGGAGCGGGAAACGAGACTCGAACTCGCGACTTCCAGCTTGGAAGGCTAGCGCTCTACCAACTGAGCTATTCCCGCTCGGAATGGGCAGGGATGGATTTGAACCATCGTAGGCGTTTGCCAACGGATTTACAGTCCGTCCCCTTTAGCCACTCGGGCACCTACCCAGGAAAGCCGACGATCCGATTTGAACGGATGACCGGCTGATTACAAATCAGCTGCTCTACCACTGAGCTACGCCGGCGAGATCGTAAATGCTATTATACAATATTTATATTACACAGGTCAAGGGGGTAAAAAACTTTTTTTTCTTTAAAAATTTCTTTCGCTCAGATTCTTTTCTATCTTCCTCTTCACTCTCTGAAGGGCGTTGTCAATAGACTTGACATGACGTTTCAAATCATCGGCCATTTCCTGATAAGATTTCCCCTCAAGATAGGACTGAAGAACCTGACTCTCGAGTTCACTCAAATTCTCCTGAATTTTCTCCTTTATATCATCGGAAAGTTCATGACTTATAAATACTTCTTCCGGATCTGCTATACTTGAACTGGATATAATATCCATCATAGTCCTGTCCGATTCTTCATCATATATAGGTTTATTCAGTGATATATAAGAGTTTAACGGTATATGTTTCTGCCTGGTAGCAGTTTTTATCGCTGTAATAATCTGACGGGTTATGCACAGTTCTGCAAAAGCTCTGAAGGATGAAAGTTTATCACTTTTAAAATCCCTTATAGCTTTATATAATCCAATCATACCTTCCTGAATAATATCTTCCCTGTCAGCACCTACTAAAAAGTAAGATTTGGCTTTAACGCGAACAAAATTTTTATATTTATTGATGAGATACTCAGTGGCCACCTCATTACCATTTTTAGCAGAACTGACTATATCTTCATCGGAAATATCATGATATTCATCGAGTAAAGCGTTATGGCTACCAAACCTTATCATATTTATCTTATTCCTCCAATTAAAATCTATCTGAAAGATAAATTTTTTAAATTTTTATTACCTGAAGTCAGCAATTAAATGTTTTTAAATCTCCCCTTCCGTAAAAATTCTCTCTATAAAATATAGATTCTCAAAAATACACTCTTTGAAAAGTCCGCGAAGAATAAACGATAAATTCCCTGGAAGAGTAATCATATAATTTATAGAAGGCTTTTAATTATAGTAGAATATAGTAATTATTATAAGTGTCTTATCGAAATAAGTCAAGAGTTTAACGTGATTTTACCTTTTTTATCAGGCTTAATCTTTCTCTGCCGTAAACTCTCGTATAATACTATACCACATGCAACTGAAACATTAAGAGAATTAATTCTGCCCATGACAGGTAATTTAATTGTAAAATCACAATTTTTTTCAACAAGAGGTCTCAGGCCTTCTCCTTCACTGCCTGCTACAATACAGACAGGGCCTGTTAAATCAACATCAGTATAAGAAGATTTGCCTTCCAGGCTGAGACCGAAAACCCAGTAGCCATGTTCTTTGATTTTACCTATGGCGGTATTTAAATTAACCACTCTGGCAACAGGAATATAGGCAAGAGCTCCTGCAGAAGATTTTTCGACAACAGGCGTAACCTGAACAGACCGTCTTTCCGGTATAATTACACCTCCCACACCGGCACATTCGGCAGTTCTCAATATAGAGCCGAAATTACGGGGATCCTGTATTGAGTCCAGCACAAGTATTGTTTCTCTTTTGTCGGCCGGTATGTCAAGAAATTCTTCCAGTGTAAGATAATTGTAACTATCTACCAGGGCAAGAACTCCCTGATTGTTCTCGCCACCCATAGAGTTCAGTCTTTCCTGGTCAATAAAATGATATTTTATGCCTTTCTCCCCTGCCAGCTTCTGTATTTCAGAGATTATACCGCTTAATTTAACTCCTCTGGCAAAGAAAATTTCCTTTACTTCCCTCTCTGATTTGAGGGCTTCAATGATGGGATTTCGTCCCTTTATATAGTCTTTCATACATACCTCACTTTTAAAACGTAAGTCGTGAGTCGTGAGTAATACTGCTCACTGCTCACTTTTCACTGAATTTACCATTCCGGTTTCTTCATAAAATCCCAGAAACCAGGTTTATCTTTCGGAACACTCCTGTCTATGTACCACCACCAGTGATCTTTGGGAGGTTCTTTTCTTATCTGTTCCATTATGAAATTTTTTCTTCCTATTTCTTTAACTGCAGCAGTTCTGCGTGAGCGGAGTATCTGATCCAGCTTTACAAGTCTCGTCCAGTAGTTACTCAGGTCAATCTCATAGTTATTTAAAAAAGATAATATTTCCTGTATTTCATCTCTGTAGTTTAACATCAGTTTTGCAGTAATACCATTTTTACCTATATTATTTATGAATCTCTCATAATCATCCATTACTTCATTAAGATATGACATATGAGCCTGAAGTGCTTCATCTGTCAGACCATCCGGTTCTTCATCATCTTCTATATTATCGGGCATATCATCATTCATGTAAAAATTCCTCTACTTAATTTTTATCTAAAGCTTTATTTTACCCAAAACATGAAAATTCCTATACCGTTAAATTCTTATAAGACTTACAGTACAATAAGCAGCAATACCTTCTCCTCTTCCGGTAAAGCCAAGAGTTTCTGTAGTAGTAGCTTTAATATTTATTCTGTCATGTTCTACCATCATTATATTTGAGATATTTTCTCTCATTTCTTCAATAAAAGAAGATACTTTAGGTTTTTCTGCCACTATTATACTATCCAGATTATTTAATTCATATCCCTTATCTTTAATTTTCTTATAAACTGTTTCAAGAAGTGTCAGGCTTGATATACCTTTATATTTCATGTCATTATCAGGAAAGTGATATCCAATGTCTCTCTCCCCTGCCGCTCCGAGCAGTGCATCCATAACGGCATGAAGAAGAACATCTGCGTCAGAATGCCCCAGAAGTCCTTTTTCATAAGGTATTTTAACACCGCCAAGAATAAGATCCCTTCCGGGTACAAGTCTGTGAACATCAAATCCATTTCCAACTCTAAACATAATCAGGTGAAAAGTGACACACAACATATAACGGGTAAACCAGGCCAACAGGCAGTTTCACGCGTCACACGTCACGCGTCACGCGTCACGTATTCCCCTCACTTCGGTTTGGCAAAAATCATTTTTCCTGCCACAGTCTGAAGTACACTGGTTACCAGAACCTGCAGAGTACTTCCTATAAACTTCTTTCCTCCCTCGACAACTATCATAGTACCGTCATCAAGATAGGCTACTCCCTGTCCAAACTCTTTACCATCTTTAATGATATGGACAGACATTTCTTCACCCGGTAAAACAACCGGTTTAAGTGCATTGGCCAGTTCATTTATATTCAGAACCAGAACTCCATGAAGCTCTGCCACTTTATTTAAATTATAATCATTTGTAATAATTTTACCGTTTATATCTTTAGCAAGACGTATTAATTTTGCATCCACTTCCTGAATATTCTGATAATCCTTTTCATAAATATGTATGGGTATATTCGGGTCCTTCCTCATCTTATTTAAAACATCAAGACCGCGACGACCTCTGTTCCTTTTTAACGAATCGGAAGAATCCGCTATATGCTGCAATTCCTGAAGAACAAAACGGGAAATAATTATTACTCCTGTAAGAAAACCTGTACGACAGATATCAAGTATACGACCATCTATAATTACACTGGTATCAAGTATTTTAAATCTCTCACTGTTTATTTCATCTGTCAGAAAATCTTTAATACCACTGTCCATACCGGGAATATCTTTTTTAAATTTATCGGAACTCAATACATTATGTAACCCGACATTTATTGATATTATGATACCTAAATAAGCAAAAAAAGCAGTCATAAATATGACAACTAAAGGATGAATAAAATTTGAAATGGTAAATAATAAATTATCCCCTATAAAAGAAAAGGGAAGGAAAAGCAAATAAAGTGGCCTTAATAAAAGAGAATTAACTATAAGTCCAAGTATTAATCCAATAGCACCTGCTATTAATTCCTGAGGAGTATATTTTTGAATATAATTTCTCACAAATTCGACAGAATAGTTAAAAAACCTTATTAAATAAGGAGAAATCCAGAAGCCAATAATTCCGAACAATAATACACATCCTGCAATAATAAATATAAATGTATAGGCTTCAAACTGAAAATAATGATTAAACCCTAAAGATATTAAATAACCGATTAACGCACTGAGAGTAACCATTATAATAGTAAAGATTATTTTAATAAATCTATTCACATTTTTCACCTCCTTTTATAACATTGTGATGCATGAAGATGTCAGTTATAGCTTTATACAATTACTTTTAACTGCTCACTTTTAACTATTATAGGATAACATATAGAGAAAAGCAAGTTACCCGTCACTTACTTTTTCTACTCCAAGAATAACCCTGAGAGTTTCTTCCACACTTCTGACACCTGATAAAACCATATCACCATAATTTTTTGTATTCAACTGGTTTTTTTCAGGCAATACACATCTATGGAACCCCATTTTATAAACCTCTGCCAGCCTTCTGTCAGAGTGAGTAACATTTCTTATTTCTCCTGTAAGACCGATTTCTCCGAAAACAACCGATTGAGGCGGAACAGGTCTATCCCAGAAGCTTGAACATATGGCACATGCTATGGCCAGGTCTGCAGCAGGTTCGTCCACTCTTATTCCGCCGACTACATTTATATATACATCTATATTTCCGAACCGGAGGCCAATACGTTTCTCTAAAACTGCAAGGACAAGGAATAAACGGTTAAGATCTATGCCGTTTACGGATCTTCTCGGCTGGGCATAGGTAGAATAACCTGTGAGAGCCTGAATTTCTACAAGTAAAGGTCTTGTACCTTCTATTGTAGGGAAAACAACTGTGCCGGGGAAGTCTGACGTACGTTCCGAAAGGAACACTTCAGAGGGATTTAAAATTTCCTTTAATCCTTCGGAGGTCATTTCAAAAATACCAAGTTCATTTGTAGAGCCAAAACGATTTTTAACCGATCTCAGTATACGATATGGTTGCTGTGAATTTTCTTCAAAATATAAAACAGTATCTACCATGTGTTCAAGCAATTTAGGCCCTGCAATAATACCCTGTTTTGTAACATGCCCCACAAGGAATATTACAAGTCCGCTGGACTTGGCTATTTTCATTAATTCATAGGTGCAATCTCTTATCTGGCTTACAGTTCCCGGAGGAGATGTGAGGTCAGGATGATAAATTGTCTGTATTGAATCTATTATCAGAACTCTTGGAGAAAGTTTATTTATACATTCTATAATAACATTCAGGTCTGTTTCGGCCATAACATAAAGCCCGGAAGAAAGTGAACCGAGTCTGTTTGCCCTGAGTCTTATCTGTTCTCTGGATTCTTCACCTGAAACATAAAGAACTATTCCGGCATCATTACTGCAGGTATTTGCAGCCTGAAGCAGTAACGTAGATTTTCCTATCCCCGGCTCTCCGCCGACAATAATAAGAGAACCATCCACAATTCCTCCGCCAAGAACCCTGTCAAGTTCAGTAATTCCTGTGGAAAATCTGTTCTCCTCTTTAACTTCTATATTACCTATCGGTAATAATTTAGATACATCAGATGAAGCCAGAGGAGTAGATTTCTTAATAATCTCTTCCTGAAAAGTACTCCAACCTCCGCAATCGGGACAGCGACCGAGCCACTTTACCGTGCTGTATCCGCATGCCTGACAGATGAAACTGGTTTTTTTATTTTTATTACTCACTTGATAATAAAATCCTTTTCTCAACTAATTACCGCATCAGGTAAATTAGTAACCATTTTACCTGTTACGGTACCAAGGAATTGTCAGGGAATAACTCCATCATATTTACAGTTTATATCGTGACGCGTAACGCGTGACGCGTGACGCGAGGATACTAATCGTTCTAATAATTTACCAGAGTTATTTTCATTACAGTCCTGATTACCGCGCCGGATAAAAAAGTGAAGTGTGAAAAGTGAAGAGTGATATTTATATACTTACCCTTCACACTTCACATTTCACACTTCACAGATTATAACTGACTGACAGCTATTTTGGCAGAGCTTTCGTTGTATTATCTTTTACCGAACCTTTAGGTCCTTCTTTTTTAATAAATACAATTTTACCTTTGACAAGTTCTGCAGATATAATATGTCCCGGTTTAAATATCTCTCTTCTTGTTATTTCTACAGGATAAATGGCTTCAAACACAAAACGGTTCAACCGTGATATCTCTTTTTCAGATAAATGTTCTATGCCTTTATCCAAAAATTCTCTTCCTTCATCACACAGTTCCAGATTTGCAAAAACACCGCTGTCGTAGAAATCCTGTCTTTTTATTATCTTATTAAGGCCATCTATAATCTGTCTTTTTTGAATATCAGTGAGTTCCTTTTCCGAAACAAAATCGCTGATAGTGACTTTTGTTTCTTCATCAAGAAATTCCCATATTCTGTTTACTGACAGAGAGCTATGTTCCTTCAGGCTGTTCAACATAGAAGACCACTGAAGGATTTCATCTTCGGTAAACTGCATGGTACTGGATCTGATCAGTTTTTCAGAAAGAGGATCTTCTATAAATTTCTGAATGGAACGGCGAAGCGGTCTGGCTCCATAGACAGGGTCAAAACCGTCTTTAACTATCTTCTTTTTCACTTCATCTGTTACATTCATATCAAATTCCTGTATCCTGAGTTCCTTGTTGACTCGGGCAAGCATAAGGGTTACAATCTCTGCTATTTCTTCTTCGGTAAGAGTTCGGAATACCATTATTTCATCAAGACGGTTAATAAATTCAGGTCTGAATATTCTCTTGACTTCTTTCATAACGGTCTTTTTCATCTCTTCATACTGTTTTTCAGGATCGGTAGATTTCTTGGTTTTTCTGAAGCCTGTCGGGTCATCATCACCGATGGCTCTGGTTCCGACATTGGAAGTCATGATTATAACTGAATTTTTAAAATCTACTACTCTTCCGCTGGAATCTGTGAGACGGCCGTCATCCAGTACCTGTAAAAGAATATTAAACACATCTCCATGGGCTTTTTCTATTTCGTCAAAGAGGACAACGGAATAGGGTCTGCGACGTACCGCTTCCGTAAGTTGTCCTGCTTCTTCATGTCCCACATATCCGGGAGGTGCTCCTATAAGACGGGCAACGGCATGTTTTTCCATATATTCCGACATATCAATTCTTATCATGGCATCTTCATCACCGAAGAGAAATTCTGCAAGGGTTCTGGCAAGTTCCGTTTTCCCGACACCGGTAGGGCCAAGGAACAGAAAAGATCCGGAAGGTTTCTTCGGGTCTTTAAGACCTGCTCTTGCTCTTCTTATGGATTTGGCAAGAGCTTTTATAGCCTGCTCCTGTCCTACGACTCTCTTATGGAGGATCTCTTCCATTCTGATAAGGCGTTCCGTTTCTTCTTCAGCAAGTCTTGTAACAGGGATATTTGTCCAGCTTGATACAATTTCTTCTATCTCTCTTTCAGTAACCATATTCTCATCATCGACAACCCTGTTTTTCTTATCATTCCATTCTTTTTCCAGTTTCAATTTATTCTCCTGAATCTTTTCTTCCTTATCTCTTATCTTGGCAGCTTTTTCATATTCCTGTGCCTGAATTGCCGCTTCTTTCTCCTGACGAACCTTTCTGAGTTCATTTTCTATTTCAATAAGTTCGGGAGGAGGAATGGTCTGGGCAAGCCTTACCTTTGCTCCTGCTTCATCGATAAGATCGATGGCCTTATCAGGCATAAATCTGTCTGTTATATAACGATCTCCGAGCCTTGCAGAAGAGACTATGGCTTCATCCGTTATTTTAACCCTGTGATGTGCTTCATACCTGTCTCTTAAACCTTTCAATATTTCTATTGTTTCTTCAATAGACGGTTCCTTCACCTGAATCGGCTGAAAACGTCTGCCAAGAGCAGGATCTTTTTCTATATATTTACGAAATTCTTCCTGGGTGGTGGCACCTATACACTGAAGTTCTCCGCGGGCAAGGGCAGGTTTTAATATATTGGATGCATCAATTGCTCCTTCTGCAGCACCTGCTCCTACGAGTGTATGAAGCTCGTCTATAAAGAGAATCACTTCTCCGGCAGCAGATTTTATCTCACTCATAACCCTTTTCATCCTGCCTTCAAATTCACCTCTGTATTTTGTGCCTGCCACAACACCGGCCAGGTCAAGAGTTATAACCCTTTTATCCTTGAGCAGTTCCGGAATGGTTCCCTTTACAATTCTCTGGGCAAGACCTTCTACTATGGCTGTTTTTCCAACTCCCGGCTCTCCTATAAGGGCAGGATTATTTTTGGTTCTGCGGCTCAAAATCTGTATCACTCTCTGAGTCTCAGCTTCTCTACCTACAACAGGATCGAGTTTATTTTTTCGTGCAAGATCCGTCAGATCACGGCCATAGGAGTCAAGGGTAGGCGTTTTTGTTCTTTCTTTTGTCGGTTGAGCAACAGTTTTAGCACCAAGAAGCCTGGTAATCTGATCCCGTATTTTCTCGGTATCAACGCCAAGATTGGACAGTACTCTTGCTGCCACACCTTCACCTTCTCTTACGAGTCCCAGTAAAAGATGTTCTGTTCCTATATAATTATGAGCCAGTTGACGGGCCTCTTCAAAGGCAAGTTCTATTACTCTTTTGGCCCTCGGAGTAAATACCATTTCTTCAAGGGTAGTTTTCCCACCTTTACCGGCAATGGCTTCAACTTCCTGTC
>JAKPQU010000103.1 GCA_029555925.1 Bacillota bacterium | reverse complement strand
AGAAAAATAATTTGCCTTATTTAATTTGTTTTACAGACAATAAATTAGCCCTTATTTAATTTTTAATCCTATATAAAAAACTAATTTTTCTTCTCCAGAGCCCGCCAGGCAGAAGCTTTTTACGGATACCATTTTACCTGTAGCGGTACTTAGCTTAATAATGACAGAAATAATTCGTATAATAAGAAATAATTCCTTTATTTTTTTAGTAATTTTATTTTAAATATATTAAGAAGTGAATAGTGAGTAAAGCTCATATTCTTTTCACGTCTCGCCTTTCACTCCGGTTAAATTCTAATAATTTATGAAATACACCTGTAAAAATCGTCATCATTTAAATATTAATAACCAGTATACCTGCCGAGGTAAGTGATTGTACAGCAATAACAAGACCGAGAATAAAGATAAACAGATAAGAAAATGCTGCTACCCTGTTTAAAAAATTCTTTTGGGGATAATATTTTTCGAGCATCTTACCGGCAGTAACCATTACTATGCCAATGGCAATAAGAACTGCAGCAAGACCGAAGCTGAAAGCCACTATCACCAGTAATCCGAGAAGTATTCTGTTAAGAGCAACAGCACTTAATAAAACGACCAGTGCATCAGGGCATGGTACTATACCACCGCTTACACCAAGAGCAATAAGACTCAGGAGAGTAATTTTTTCCGGCAATTTGTGAACATGATATTTTCCACCATGATAATGTCCCGCTCCTCCATCTCCATTTTCATGGCCGTGGCCGTGGTCATGGCTGTGCTCATGGTCGTGATTGTGGCCGTGGTCATGGCTGTGTTCATGGTCGTGATTGTGGCCGCGGTCAGGTGATACAATAGCTTCTTTCTGTCTTAATATAAAAAGCCATATGCCTATAATAGAAATAAGAATACCTGAAGAAAAACCTATCCAGGGATATAATTTTTCAGGCATAACGTATTTAAAGGCAAAAAGACATATAACGCCCAGCAATATAACGCTTATTGTATGGGTAAACGTAACTATGATACCAAGTAATATGGCATGTTTTACAGTTCCTCTGCTCCCTATGAGATAGGCTCCGACAATGGTTTTACCATGGCCCGGAGCAAAAGCATGAAGGGCACCAAGTACTACAGCCAGACCAAGAGCTACAAGGACAACACTTAAATTTAATTTTTCTTTTGTAATAAGTCCGACAAGGCCTTTATCTCCCCGGGTTTCAGGAATATTCGGTTCTGGAAATTCACTGTTATTGCCTCCATCTGAACCTTTCAGAGAAGAAAAAACTATATCTGCTTTTGTAAAGATTGCACTTTTTATATTTTGGGGTTTTTCCGGAGCACTTAATATGTTGACAGAGTCTTCACCTTTAACCATTATTTCTTTCCATCCGGGTGTGGATGTAAAATTATCATCATTAAAATATAATTTATTTTCACCTTTTCTCAAAAGCCCTTCCGGTATGGAAGTCTCAAAAAGATAATTCACTTTTAATGTAGAAAGTTCACCTGTTCCCGTATTTACAATAAGATCAGAATCTATGGTTTTAATATGTAATGGCTGACCATTCAATTTCATTGAAATATTCTGAAGAACTTTCTCTGTTGCCTGCTCCAGATAAGATCTTTTTTCTTCATCTGTATAAATAAAATCCTGATTTTTGTCCATGATTTTAAGCTGACTGAAGGCAGAAGCTTCAGGGAGACGAAGAAGGTATTTCAATGTAATTCTGCCTGTAGAAATAGAAATCTGGCTTACCGCATCAATCCTGAGATATCCGAATGGATGGGAGAAAACTCCGGACGGGAAGATAAATAAGAAACATATTAACAGACAAACAAATTTTTTTAACATAGTGCCTCCGTAAAAATTTTATATTTCATAAGTATAGTGAGTAGTGAATAGTGAATAGTGGGGAATGTCCTGTTCTTTTCACCCTTCACTCTTCACCCTTTACCATGACACATCAACTATAAATAGTGAGCAGTGAGCAGTGAGTAAAACATTGTCTTTAGCACTCACCACTCACCACTCACTATTCACTACTAATAAATAGATGGAGTCCAGTCATCACTGCCGTCAGAAAAAACTTTCTCTATATGGTTTCCATCTGAATCCATAATAAAAATTTGCCACGTAGGCCCCTGAAGATCGGAACAGAAAACTATCTTCTTTCTATCCCTGGAAAAATGGGGACAATGGGAACCAAATCCGCCTTTTGTAAGATGTTTGACTTTACTTCCATCGGATTTCATAGTAAACAGGTCATAATCTCCGTCTCTGTCAGAAGCCCATATGATATTATTACCATCGGGAGAAACGATAGCCTGAATATTATGACGATGTACAGTCGTATTGGTAATATGAGCCTGTTTTGTTCCGTCTGCATTCATAACAAACAGATCAGCATTTCCATCTCTATAGGAAGTCCAGACTATTTTTTTTCCATCAGGGAAAAAGGACGGGTCTCTGTCTCTCGTAACTTCTACAGTGGGAGGCATGGGACTATCATAAGACAGAGGCTGTTCCTTAACAGCTCTATCAAAAGTAAGTCTTGTCTGATTTGAGCCATCAGCCCCCATGATGTAAACCTCTTCATTCTTATCCCTCGTAGAAATAAAGACTATCTTTTTCCCGTCACGAGAAAAGGATGGCATCTTGTTATTACCATCGCTGGATGTAAGCTGTTTTCTGCCGGAACCATCTACATTCATAATAAAAATCTGCGATCTGCCATCAGATGAATAAGCAGTATAAATTAATTTCTTACCATCTGCTGACACACATGGTTCAGTATCTACACAGGGGTTGGCAGATGTAAGATTCTTGGGTTCACCTCTGGAAGGATAAAAACCCGAATATATATCAAGATTTCCGCTCCGATCGGAGGCAAAATAAATACTATATGTATTTGCTCCCTGCGCAAGAAAGGTGCACAAGACTATAAAAAACAAAATGGTCCAGAAGAAATTCTTCTTCATTCTGTAACAATCCTTTCTCCTGTTCCCTGTCTAATCTCTTTAACTTCTTTTATATAATCAGAGAGCAAATCTCTGATAAGGCCACCTTTTTGAAGAATTTTCCCGCCTGTAAACAGAGTATAACCTTCCCCGCCTTCTGCAAGAAAACTGCTGGTAGCCACTTTATATAACATGCTGTCTGAAACAGGTCTGTCACCTATGGTTAATTTTACAATCTTCTGGCCCGAAGGACCATCCTTTTTATAAAGGATCTTCACACCACTTACCTGAAGTATATCTTCAGAAGCAAGAGACTGTTCCATAATAGCTTTAAGGTCTTTACCTGTCATTTCGAGAACAGTCATATTAAAATCGTAAGGAATGACAGTGTAAAGGTGACTGTAAGTAATATCGCCTTTAAACAGGTCATTACGAAGATTTCTGCCGTTATAAACAGCTACATCTGCACCTGATTTTTTAAGCATAACATCTGTTACAAAATCTCCGAGGGAAGATTCCCTGTCTCTCAATCTGGGTAACCAGTTGTCTGTAGTCCCAAGAACCTCAGCATATTTAGCAGGTAATTTACTATTGAAACTGTCAATCAATTTTTGAATATCCTTATCTCCTTCCTGGACAAGGGCGGGAGAAATCTGCTTGAATTCATAAGTATAGTTCACAGAGTTGACATCTTTCATAAATCCCATACTGATATGGCCTAAAAATCTTCCTTTAGTGCCTGCTTCCAGTATCAAAATATCATTAATATTTAAAGGATCTGTTGAAGCAGAATAAGACCTGACATCTCCACCGATTATAAAAACTGGTTTTTTATGATTACCTGGCATTATATTCTCAAAATCACTGGCTATAAGCATATTATCATAAAACCTTTGATTGGCCATTACTACAATCGCATCACTGCCACTTTCCAGAGCAGAATAATATTTAGCCAGTGTAACCTTGGGATCTGTAAATGATAATCCTTTTACATATTCTCCCGGAATAAGTTTAGGTGTTTCAGCATCAACAAGGCCGATAACAGCCAGTTTAAAACCATTATAATCTACGATTATATAAGGCTTGAGTCCCGGGAAAAGATTATCTGTTCCCTGAACTATTACATTTGCGCCAAGTACAGGAAAAGTTGCTTTTTTTATTAATTTCCCGAGTTGTTCCTGGCCTACAAGGAAATCCTGTTCTCCCAGTACTGCTGCCTTTACCCCTGTGGCATTAAGACAGTCTATTACTGCTTCCCCTCTTGTAGCATCAGACAGGGGAGTGCCATATAGAAAATTCCCGCTGCACAGAAGGAGATTATTTTTCGTAGTGCCACTTACTTTCTTATAACTGGAAGCAAGATACGAAAAACCTCCTGCTTCTGCAAAATTTGTATCTGCTTTCTGCTTCTTTCCGGGAAGGAATGTATAGGCATTAGGGCCTCCTGTCATAAAAGGATTAAGATATCCGAGAAGATCTGTAAAGAAATAAACATTTATATCTGCCTGATTACGGGATACAGAAGGATCTTTCTTTTCTTTAATATAAATTACGTTTATTCGCGCAATATCATACCCCCGGACAACGACAATATCGCCGACTCTGAGGAATTCCAGTGTAAGAGCCTTTCTTGCGGGGTCACTGTTATCCACGATTTTACATGACATAAGATTCAATAATAACTGTTTCTTTGCCTTAACCTCTATAAGAGCAGTTTTTTTAATTTTATTTATCTCAATAATTTTACCTTCTGCTACAGTTTTAATTTCATCACTGGTTGTAGCAGTCCTGGTAAGGCTTTCCAGTATAACAGGCAAAGCTTCTTCTACAAAAACTGCGCCGGCTATATAGGTTCTTCCCGGCATAGGCTGTGTTATACTGTAAACAATTACAGGTTTTCCCTTAAGAGAGGTTAATCCTTTGAAATTCTGTGGTACAAGCATAACAGTCTTTTTATTTGAAAGGACCTTTTCATTACCTATTTTAAAAGTAAATTTCTCTTTTATAACTTCTGTAACAACACCTCTCAGAACCATAGGCCCGTGGCAGGATACAAAAAGCTCATTGACATAGGAAATAGGAT
>JAKPQU010000098.1 GCA_029555925.1 Bacillota bacterium | reverse complement strand
CTGATAACTGATAACTGATAACTGGTCACTGCTCACTGATAACTGTTCACTGATAAAGAAAGGAGTATTTTTTATGAGAACAAATGCAGACATAGAAATTTACTTGAAAAAACTGGGGGCAGAATATAAATTAATACAGGAAGGTGTCTGGATTGTAAGTCTTAAAGACACTGATATAGATAATCTTGTTATTTCTCATGTACCACCTCTTGTAGTGTTCAGAATCAATCTCATGCCTGTACCTTCAAAAAAGAAAGAGGATTTTTTCAGAAGACTTCTTGAGATAAACGCAAAAGAAATGGTTCATGGTGCCTATGGGATTGAAGGAGATAAGGTTGTAATTATAGACACACTTCAGATAGAAAATCTGGATTTAAATGAATTTGAGGCATCTATAGAAGCTCTTTATTATACTGTTACACATCATTTCAATGAACTGGCAGGTTATCTGGAAGAGAAAGGGGATTAGTTTTATGGGGCTTTTTTTTAAAATGAACAGGGCAATAAAGTCGGAATTCAATCAGTTGCTACGTAAAACAGAAGAACCGGAAGAAGTCCTTGAAGAACTCATAGAAGACCTGGAAAAACAGCAGAAAGAACTGAAAGATAAACTGGCTAAACGAGCATCTGATAAAGATAAAGTTGAAGAACAGCTGAAACAGATAGAAGAAAAACTTGAAGGTGCCAGACATAGAAAAGATTTTTATATGGCCCGTAAGAAAAGAATGGAAGCACAGAAGAATATTCTCTCTGCTATGAGTGATATAGATGATATAAGCAGATATGATAAAATTATAAAAGGCGATAAATAAATATTTTTACAAACTGTTAACATGAAGGCTCTTACTTTTTTTCAGTTCTGTGTTATTATATAATCATGACACATTAAGCCTTTATGGTAAATATGTTTTTTGAGGAGTAGATGATTATGAAGATTTCCACCAATCAGATAAAAGGGTATGATACAATAAAAAAAACTGCTGTTAGAGAGAAAAATTTTGAACAGAAAGATCTGGTGCAAATCGGCTCGGAAGAAAAAATTTCGGAGGGACCTGATATGAAAGCAGTTTGTAATATGGGTGAGCCATTATATGGTCCTTCGATTACCGGTAATATAAGGATACATAGAAATTTTCACTCTAATATCCTGAACAATGACCGTGATGTCCTCGTATATCTTCCTCCCGGATATTCTCCTGATAACGGTAAGAAATATCCTGTTCTTTATATACAGGACGGACAGAATATTTTTAACAGAGACACCTCTTTCGGAGGAACGGAATGGGGAGTCGATGAAACAGCGGAAAGACTTATCAGGGAAGGTAAAATTAAAGATCTTATTATGGTGGCAATCTATAACAGAGGGGCAGAACGTATGAGTGAATATACCCCTGTCCCGGACCCTGAATATGGCGGAGGAAATCTGGACAATTATGCAGCTTTTGTTACGAAAGAATTAAAACCTTTTATAGATAAGACATACAGCACGTCAACAGAACCGTCCGACACAGGTATAATGGGATCGTCTCTGGGAGGATTGAGTTCACTCTATATGGGGTGGAATCTGCCTCATATCTTCGGTCTGACAGGTGTTATATCTCCGTCACTCTGGTGGTCTGATAAGTATCTTATAAAGGAAATAGAGGCAGACCCGAAGACAAAAGGACCTTCCAGGGTATGGCTTGATATGGGAACGGACGAATCTCCTTCCGATAAGGATAATAATGGTATTCCTGATACACTTGATAATTCAAGAGCCATGGGTGAAGTGCTTCTGAATAAAGGCTATAAATTTGGAGAAGAATTATTTTATCATGAAGAACCTGGAGCCACACACAGTGAATGGTCATGGAACCAGAGAGTTGATAAGGTTCTCACATATTTATTCGGTAAATAGAAATAATCAGTAACGAATGAAGATTTCATTTCATGAGTACCGCTACAGGTAAATTAGTAACCATTTATCAGCTTCTGCCTGACGGGCTCTTACGAAGAAACATAATTTGCCTTATTTAATTTGTTTTACAGACAATAAATTAGCCCTTATTTAATTTTTAATTCTATATAAAAAACTAATTTTTCTTCTCCAGAGCCCGCCAGGCAGAAGCTTTTTACGGATACCATTTT
>JAKPQU010000097.1 GCA_029555925.1 Bacillota bacterium | reverse complement strand
GCCTTATTTAATTTGTTTTACAGACAATAAATTAGCCCTTATTTAATTTTTAATTCTATATAAAAAACTAATTTTTCTTCTCCAGAGCCCGCCAGGCAGAAGCTTTTTACGGATACCATTTTACCTGTTACGGTACTGAGCGATACAATAGCTGTTTCCAATACAGAGATGCAAGGTATCTCTGTATTGTTACCCCTTTTTCAGACGTTCAATATCTTTTTTCGTTGCTTCCACATACTTTTGATTTTTTCTCTTTACTGCAAATTCATGGGCCTTTTGATATGCTCCCAGAGCTTTCTGTTTATCACCCTTCTTTTCATAGGCTTTTGCGAGACCATAAAGTATCTGATCCGCATTTTTCGGTTTTAACTTTAATGCTCTGGAATATTCTACGATAGATTTATCTGTCTGGCCTGTTTTATCATAAAGTATGGCAAGATTGGTAATGGCCTGAATGTTGGAACTGTTGGATTTTATTGCATCCTGGTAATTTTTGATGGCTTCTTCATTTTTACCTGCACGGGCATTGGCTATACCCAGGTAAGTAAGAGCCTGATCATAATCGGCTTTAATCTTAAGGGATTTATTATATTCCTGTATGGCTTCCTGATCATGTCCGGCTTTTGCATAGGCGAAACCGAGATTTGCATAGGCCTGATAGAATTTATTATCACACTGGATAGCCAGTTTGTAAGCTTTAACAGCCTTATCTCCATGTCCTGCTTTAATATACATCTGGCCGAGATTGTCATATACCTTGGCTTCCTTCAGACCCAGTTCAATCGCTTTCTCAAATGATGCAATTGCTTCCTGCGTTTTACCCTGGAAAGAACAGGCAAGACCCATATTAAAATAGGCCTGGCTGTTAGAAGCGTCAAGCTCAAGAGCCTTTTTATACTGTGCTTCCGCCTCGGCAATCTTTCCGAGTTTTACATAAACAATACCAAGATTATTATAAATTTTCGGATCCTTAGGATCTATATCTATAGCTTTTTCAAACTGCACTGCTGCTTCTTCATATTTGCCCGATTTTGTCGAAGCCACACCTGCGCTGTAGTACATCTCTGATTTATCTGTAGTAACAATCTTGAGTTTTTGAGATATTCTGTCCAGTTCCCTGTTGACCATATTTATAGCATCTGTGTCTTTTAACTGTTCAACTATTTCACGGGCTTTCATAAGACTTTCATTTGCTTTATTCGTAAGGCCTTTTTTATCATAAACAAGGGCAAGATTATAATAAGCCTGGGCATCATTTGGCGTAAGTGATAAAACCTTCTGATATTCTTCTATTGCTCTGTCGAGTTCTCCTGTTTCATCAAGACAGCTTGCCATATAGTAATGGGCAAGCTGATCCCTGTCATCCAGTTCTACAGCCTTACGGAATTCTACCAGTGCTTCTTCATATTGTTTTGTTTTTGTATAGGCAATACCA
This sequence comes from Bacillota bacterium, assembly GCA_029555925.1. Next base: position 12,660 of record JAKPQU010000097.1, on the reverse strand, counting down.
AGGTTTCTTCTTATTTCCACATCATCAGGGGTAATTTCTATTGCAGCTTTATATTCTTCTATTGCCTCTGTGAAATTATCTTTATAGAATAAAGCCAGTGCAATATGGTAATGGCTTTTTGCATCGTTCGGATTGAAAGACAGGGCTTTTTTGAAAGATTTTATTGCCGCATCAAACTGTTCCATCTGTGAATAAGCCATACCAATATTTCTATAAGCAGGAGCAAATTTCGGATTTAATTTTATTGACTGCTGATACTCTTTTATTGCGAGATCGTATCTCTCCTGTCTCATATAAGCTATACCGAGATTATATCTTGCTGCAGAATGTTTCGGGTTATGGGTTGCAGCTTTCTGATAACTTTCTATTGCCTTATCCAGTTCACCGACCTTTGCATAGGCAAGGCCAAGATTGTAATAACCCTGTGCATAGGCAGGATTAAGTTTTATAGCTTTCTGATATTGACTGATTGCTTCTTCATATTTATCCATTTTGGAATAGGCAATACCTAAATTCCCGTATGATAGATAATAGGTTGAATCCAGATCGATAGATTTTTTATAGGCTTTAATGGCAGGCCCTATGGCATTTTTCTGGGCATAAGCGAGTCCGAGATTGCAATAACTGTGTGAATCATTCGGGTCAATTCTTATAGCTTTTTTATATTCTACTATGGCATTATCAATCTTCCCGAGCTGTGCATAGGCAAGTCCCAGATTATAATGTATTTGACTGTCATTTGAGTCAAGCTCCAGTGCTTTTCTATAACAGGCTATGGATTCATTTATTTTTCCCATCTTTCCGTAAGCTATACCCAGATTAAGATGGGCTTTCCCGTTGTCAGGCGATAATTCTATGGCTTTTTGATACTGACTTATTGCGAGATCCATTCTGCCTGCTTTCATAAAGACCCTGCCAAGCTCAAAATAGGCAGGTCCATAGGTTTTATCCTTTTTAATTATATGTTGAAATTCTTCAACAGCTGCATTATATTCTTTTATATTATAAAGGCATAAAGCCAGATTATACCTGGCATCAAGGTTCTTTTCATTTAAATTAATAGCAGTTTGAAGATGAGGTATCGCTTCATCGAATCTCTCAAGTTTTATAAGAGAAACGCCAAGTCTGGTAAGTACATCAGGCCTGGGCTCTATAAGATCCAGAAGTTTTTGATAAAGTTCTATTGCCGGTTCGTAATCCTGGTTTTCATAGTGAACAGATGAAAGTGCTTCCAGGGCCGATATATTACAGGCATCTATATCCAGAATTTTTTCATATTCTCTTCTGGCTTTATCATCCTGGCCTGCTTTAGAGTATATGGAAGCCATTCCTATACGTATATCCAGATCTCCCGGTTTTAAACCTGCAAGCCTGGAATACTGTTCTATTGCCTCATCCGGTTTATCAATTTTCTCATAAAGATTTCCGAGCTGTTTCCTTGACTCCAGATGTCCGGGATATTTATTTATAACTCTTTTAAATTCTTCTATGGCATCTTCATATTTACCGAGCTGTGCATAGGCCAGACCAAGATCAAAATGTACCTGAACATCGGCAGGTGTACTTTCATAAATCTCTACCTTATCTTCTTCGTATAGAGATTTTTCATCTTCTCTCACAGATACTGTTTCTTCTTCTTCAAGTGGCGGTTCTTCTCCACCCGGCTCTTCTATATCTACTTCTGCAAATTCTTCTTCCTCTTCTTCTTTAGGAGGCTCTTCTTCTTCTACAGGCAGTTGTATGAGATCTTCCTCTTCTTCCTCTTCTTCTTCCGGAGGTTTTTCCGCCTCTTCATCTTCCTCTTCCACTATTTTCTTTTTCATACTATCTTCGGCAAGTCTCAAGATTTCATCTACATCCATACTATCTTTTTCTTCTACTACTTTTTCTTCTACTGCTTCTTCTTCATGTGGAGGTTCTTCAACTGTTTTTTCCTCTTCTTCATGACCTCCGGCAAGCCTCAGAATCTCATCTACATCTATTTCTTTTTCTTCCTCTTCTTCTCCGGTTTCTTCTTCTTCAATTTCCCTGACAGGTTCTTCTCTGATCTCTTCTATTCTTCTGGTTTCCTGTACACGTTCTACTATTTTGCCGCCCAGTCTTCCGAGTTCTCTTTTTATATTATCCTCTAATCTATAATCATTCCTGACCATAGTTAAAGCTTTTTCCAGATTCTCTTTAGCCTGGTCTTTCATGCCGGAAGAATCGTAAACAAGTCCTAAATGATAATAGGCAAGACTGTCTTCAGGATGTATGTTTATAACCTTTTCAATTTGAGATATGGCGAGATCGTATTTACCCTGTTTACTGTAAACAAGACCTATATTTAAATTTGCCTCTTTATGACTGAGTTCTGAAGCTATTACCAGTTTGAATTCTGCAAGAGCTCTATCCAGTTCATTCTTTTTAAGGTAAGCTTCTCCGAGTTTACAATGGGCATCTATCATATTCGGAGACTGTTCCAGGGCATTTTTATATTCATCAATGGCCATATCTATTTTACCCTGTGCCATATAGGTATTTCCAAGGGAAACTCTGGCATCTACAAAATCCGGCTCAAAATCAAGAGCTTTTCTATAGCTTACAACTGCTTTCTCATATTCTCCTATTTTGGAGTGTGCTTCTCCCAGTCTGTAATGTGGCATAAACTGGTTCGGATTTAATACAAGGCTTTCCTGGTAATGTTGAATTGCAGAGGTGATTTGATTCTGTTTTTCGTAGGCAGCTCCAAGATTAAGATGACATACGGGATCATGCGGGTTTTTCTCCAGAACTCTCTGGAAAACCTTTATGGCCCTGTCAAATTTCTGCATATTTATATAGGCAAGACCTAAATTTTTATAGGCATTTTCATTTTCTTCATTGATTTCTATTGCTTTATTATATTGTTCTATGGCTTCCTCATTTCTTCCCATATCTGCATAGACTTTACCGAGATCACAGTATGCCTGATCGAATTCAGGTGCAAGTTCTATGGCTTTCTGGAAATATTCAAGGGCTTTTTCAGGATTATTACGGTTAACTGCATAGAATTTAGCCAGCTGATAATTTGCTCTCGCATGTTTCGGATCCAGATTGGTGGTTTTGAGATAATATTCAAAGGCATAATCATCTTCAGACTGAAGGTCATAACATACACCGAGCTGGAAATGGGCATCTACATGATTGGGGTTAAGCTCTGTAACTTTCAGGAAACAATCTATAGCCTGCTCGAATTTTGCAAGATGGGTGTAGGTAATACCAAGTTGAAAATAAGAATTCTGGTCATTGGGATTCAGATTTATGGCTCTTGTAAATTCCTGTATGGCAGAATCGTATTCTTCCATATTACTCCATGCTATACCGAGATGGTAATGAGTAAGGGAATCGTTTGGTTTAAGATCTATAGCCTTATGAAAACTGCTTATTGCCTGCTCATACAGGCCTTCTTTATTATATGCAAGTCCGATATTAAAATGAGCATAGGCATCCTGAGGATTTAAGTCTATAGTAACTTTAAAATGTTCTATAGCCTGTGCATATTCCTCCTGTGTGTTGTATGCCATAGCCAGATGATAATGGGCATATGCATCATTCGGGTCAATTTCAATGGCTTTTCTTAAATTTTCTATTGCCATATTATGCTGACCGAGTTTTGTATAGACCATTCCAAGGTTGAAATATGCTTCCGTATACTGGGGATCTAATTCTATCGCTTCCTGATACATCTGAACTGCAAAATCAAGCTGGAATTTTTTCTCACATACCTGGGCAAGATAGAAACGTGGTTTCGGATTATTCGGATCTAAATCTATGGCTCTCTGTAATTCTCTTATGGCAAGGTTTAATTTGTGCTGCTTCTCATAAATAAGGGCAAGACTGAAATTAACCTTTGCATTATCGGGCTGTATGGCTAAAGACTTCTCATATTCTTTTACTGCAAGAGGCAACCTGTTTTGTTTTTCATATACAATACCCAGGTTGTAATGAGCCTCTCCATAGGCAGGATTTAACTCCAGAGCTTTTTTAAAGTGTTTCGCCGCTTCATTGTAATCGCCGAGACGAAGATAGGCCATACCTCCGCCGCTGAAGGCCTCCCATAATTTATGATTTAATTCTATGGCTCTTTTATATCTCTCCAGGGCTTTTCTGAAGTCTCCAAAGCAGAACTGGGCAAAACCAAGATTGTAATGAGCATAACTGTCATCATGATCAGAACTTACGGGCTGCTTAAAATTCTTTATGGCTTTTTCTGTTCTTTCTTTGTAAAATTGAGCAATTTCCGGTTCATATAGCCTCTCAGGAAGCATAGGATCCAGATCTATTGCTATCTGCCATTCGTTTTTTGCAAGTTCAAGTTCATCAAGAGTTGCATAGCACAACCCCAGATTAAAATGAGCAGGTGCAAAATTCGGTTGAATTTCAATACACCTTTTATATTCTTTTATAGCGGAACTTACATTATTATCAGTATCATAAGCAAGAGCAAGACCGTAATGTGCTTCAAGATTGGTTTCATCAACAGATATAATAGTTTGAAATTTCTTGATTGATTGCCCCAGAAGAGAACCTGTAGATATAGCCATAGTGCATCCTAACCTTTCTAAAAATAAATATAAAATATTAAGCAACTTTAGAGCAAATATTCTAATTCGTTATTTATCTCTTTATTCCTTCTGTTACTTAATAGTTTCAAAAATTATATAGATCGTGACACGTAACGCGTAACGCGTGACGGAATTATACATATTTATTATAACTTTCTCAACTCCTATTTTTTTAAGAAGGATATTTAACAATATGATTGAATAGTTTCTGAATAAAAATTACGATTGATTGCACCGGATCCTTAAGTCACTATTTTAAATGTTAAGAGGTGAGAAGTGAAGAGTGAAAAGTGAGAAGTGAAGAGTGAAGGGTGAAATTTACCTGTCACGCGTTACGCGTTACGCGTCACGATTATAGCATCACGCATCACTCTTTACCTGAAGAAATTGATTAAAGGCAAAAACATTAATCTCTGGGCTCTCGAAAGGTATGACCTTCTTGAATACCTCAAGTGGTCAAATGACAGAGAATTAATACATTTAACAGGAATGCCTGTGTTACCTAAATCAATGAATGAACTTGAAAACTGGTATCAACAGGCCATAAAAAACCCGGGTAATAAATTTTTTGCTATAAGGACAAAAGATGGAGAGTATATAGGTAATATAGAATTAAATTCCATTGACTGGATAAATAAAAATCTGGAAATAGGTATTCTTATAGGCAAAAAGGAATTTCGCGGGAAAGGCCTCGGACTTGATGCAACTCTTACAGCTTTACATTTTATATTTGAACAGTTGAATTTTCACAGAGTTTATCTTTCTGTTATAAGTTATAATAAACATGCCATAAATCTTTATGAAAGATGCGGTTTTAAAAAAGAAGGTATAAAAAGAGAAGCCTTTCTCTACAGAGGGCAATATGTGGATATCATTGAAATGGCTCTGTTGAAATATGAATTTGAAGAAATTAAAAATAACAGGTTTAAAGATTTTTTTGAAGAAATTTTAAAGAAGTGAGAAGTGAAGGGTGAAGAGTGAAATTTACCCGTCACGCGTTACGCGTCACGATTAATAAGGAGAGGAAAACAATACATGGTAAGAACAATAGAATTTATAGACGGAACTGTTAAAATGATAGATCAGACAAAACTTCCTCTTATAAAAGAGTGGGTTATATGTAAAACGTATGAAGAAGTAGCAGATTCAATAAAAAAAATGCATATAAGAGGGGCACCTGCCATAGGCGTTGCAGCAGCCTACGGTATGGCTCTCTGCGGACAGAATTCCGAAGCTGTTACTGTAGAGGAACTTATGCATGACCTCTCTAAAGCTGCTGTTGTGTTAAGGGAAAGCCGTCCGACTGCGGTAAATCTTTTCTGGGCTATTGAGAGAATGCTTGAAGTGGCAAACAATTCTATTTCTTTTTCTATTGAAGCAATGAAGAAACTATTGATAGAAGAAGCAAAAAATATTGAAATGGAAGATGCAAATATATGCAGAGAAATAGGAAGGGTAGGAGCACAGGTGGTACCTGCTAAAGCCAGTATTTTGACTCATTGTAATGCCGGTGCTCTTGCCACTGCCGATTACGGAACCGCCCTTGGAGTGATAAGAGCAGCCCATGAACAGGGTAAAGACATACATGTCTTTGTAGATGAAACCAGGCCATATCTTCAGGGGGCAAGACTTACTGCATGGGAACTTATGGAGGAAGGCATAAATATGAGCCTTATCACCGATAATATGGCAGGCCACTTTATGAGCCGCCATATGGTTGACATAGTCATACTCGGTGCCGACAGAATCGCTGCAAATGGCGATTTTGTTAATAAAATAGGTACCTATTCTCTGGCAGTACTTGCAAAAGAAAATAATATACCATTTTATTCTGCCGCTCCTATTTCTACTTTTGATATTACTCTTAAGTCAGGTCTTGAGATTCCAATTGAAGAAAGAAATGCCCGTGAAGTTACCCATATCTTTGATATGCAGATAGCACCTCATGGAGTAAATGTGAGGAATCCTTCCTTTGACATGACTCCTAACAGATATCTTACGGGAATAATAACGGAAAGAGGCATAATAAAACCTCCTTTCGAAGAAAATATAAGGAAAATCGTAACAGGTAGGTAACGAGTAACGCGTAATGAGTCTGTTCTTTACGCGTTACGCGTCACGCGTTACGCATTACGTTCATTATGGATTATTTTAAAGCATTATCAGAGGATGGGCTGAAAAATATCTCTAAAAGTAATGTTATTTTACTTTACGGAGATCAGGACATCCTTATGGAAGAACTGCTGGAACGTATAGTGGAGGAAACTGTTGATAATTCTTTCAGAGATTTTGATTATATTCTGTTAAAAGCTGATTCCCTTAAAGGTGAAAAGGAAGAAGGTGAAAAAGCTCTCACGGTAAGTGATATAATAGAACATCTCGAAGCATTTCCTTTCGGAGGAGAGAAAAAGGTCGTAGCAGTAAGGAATATAGAAAAACTGGATATGAACCAGAAAAATACTCTGGCAGGTTATATTTTGACTGTTGCTCCCGCCTCTCTTCTTGTGCTTATGGCAACAGGTAAAGCAAAAGCAGGTGTCTCTTCTTTACTTGGAGCTAAACTGGAAAAAAGCCTGAAATCCAGAACTGTTATAAACTGTACGTTAAAATCAGCCGATATGGTTAAATGGGTTGTGCAGAAAACCGCTATGCTTACCGGTAAGACAATAGGACAGGAAGACAGTGCCTATTTACTGAAAAAATCCGGCACAGACCTCAGGTCTATAACAAAGGAACTTGAAAAACTGTCATCTTTTGTAGAACCCAATTTCAGGATAAATAAAGAAGCTATAGACATGTGCTGCCATCAGGAAGCTCAGTCAGGCGTATTTGATCTGACTGATGCAGTCGGACTGGGCCAGACCATGAGGGCTCTCGGCATATTTTCAGAACTGATGAAGCAACAGGAAGAGCCTCTTAAATTACTTGGCCTCTTAAGTAACCATTTTAATCTCATAAAGCAGGTAAGGGAGTTAAAAGAAAAAAGAATAAGCCCTGCAGGAATAACATCTCTCCTGCAAAAAATGGGAGAACATCCCTATAGGGTACAGAAAGCAATGGACATAAAGTATTTCTCTCTTAATAGTCTGCGAAAGGCTCACAGATGGCTTCTTGAAGCAGATATAAGCATTAAGACAGGCCGGCAGGACCCGGAACATGTCCTGGAATTACTCATAATACTCCTCTGTCAGGAAGCTGCTAAAATGAAAGCCAGATAGTAGATACGTAATGAGTGATGTGTAATGTTTACTCTAATTACTATTCACTTTTCACTACTCACTGTTCACTAAACAAAAACTACTCCTCCGTAGCCGACAAAACTGGTTGCTTCTCCCATAGAAGGTATTTCGTCATGGCTGGTAGTATATTTAAGAAGTTTCCCTTCTTTCGCACCGAGAACATTCACTGCACTCATTGTTGCCGTAATGGCACCTGCACCGCATGCATTGCCGGATTTGTCTGCTTCAGGAACTATTTCTTCCGATTTCATGGCAATCATAAGCTCAAGAATCTTTTTATCGTTTACATTTCTAACCCAGTCAAGTGCCTCATTGCCGATTCCTTTTTCAAGCTGGCCGTAATGCATGCCGTAATGAGTCAGGTCCGTTGAACCTATAACGACGACTTCTTTATTGTAATGTGCCAGGACGTGACCTGTTATTTCTCCTGCCTGTAAAGCCCGTTTATCAGGCGGTACCATAACCGGCACTATCTGCGATTCAGGGAACAGGTATTTTATGAAAGGCAACTGTACTTCAATAGAATGTTCTTTTTTATGAGGTGCCGGATTTTCAGTTATTAATCCTTTACCTTCTTTAATTATATCTTCAGCAATAGATTGATGCACTTCTATATTACCGAGAGGAGTTTCCCACTGCCCTTCTCTCCAGATAGAAGGCCCTGAGACACCATAGACATGAACTGCACCGAATATAAGAAAGAGGGGAGAAGTGGCCTGCTGTTTTATTGCCTGAAATACCAGACCTGCAGTACTTCCCGAATAAACCCATCCTGCATGGGGGACTATACCGCCAAATATTCTGGTGTCTATTTTCTCTGTGAGGTGTTCCTTTTGCAGACATTCCTTCAGTTCTGAAAGACATTGTTCTCTGCCTTCCGGGTAAAATCTTCCAGATACAACGGATTTTCTCACCATTTAAATAACCTCCTTTTACAGTGACCAGTGACTGGCGAGCCAATTTAGTACATAACAAAAGTACTGATAACTGACCAATCGCCCGCCTTAGAGGACTCGAACCTCCGACCTGCGGATCCGGAATCCGACGCTCTATCCAACTGAGCTAAAGGCGGATAATTAATTACGGATTTTATATACAGTCAAAATTATAACATATTATCAGTTTTCTTTCAACCTGACGAGAATAATTAGAGTGAAAAGTGAAAAGTGAAAAGTGAAAAAATGGGATTTTATTGGCTTTTCACTAACAACTATGACCGATTCGGTCACAACGAAGTATGAGAATTGGTTCCACCCGTCACGCGTTACGATTCTCATATAAAATAGATTTATGAAATCATCTGCAATTTTCAGTAAAATTGAATCTGGCTGTTGCAAAAAACGCAGAGAAAAAGAAATTGATAAATTAACTCACCGGTGTTATAATATTGAAAATTTACATATAGACAGGTAATTAATTCAATGGAAATCCTTAAAGAAATAGCGGAAACAATAAAAAAAGAAGATAATTTTCTTATCACATCTCATGTAAGGCCGGACGGCGATTGTATCGGAAGTGAGATAGCTATGGGCCTTATACTCGAAAAACTCGGTAAGAAATATGAAATCATAAACCCCGATTGTCCGAAGAAGAGATTTGATTTCCTTCCTTTATTTGATAAGATAAGGTCATCGTGGAGTGAAGAAGAAATATACAATGTATCTATCGTCCTTGACTGCGGAAAATGGAGCAGGATAGAAGATGTAGCTTTTATTGCCAGAAAATCTCCTTTTATTATTAATATGGATCATCACAGGGATTCCGCCGGAATAGGTACTTTAAATTATATAAATCACTGTGCTTCTTCTACAGGAGAAATTATTTTTTCTCTTCTCTCATATCTGGATATGGAAATAGATGAGCCTCTTGCCGAAAGTATATATACTGCGATAGTTACAGATACAGGGAGATTCAGATATTCCAATACTACTCCCGGGACTCATAGAATAGCTGCAAAACTGCTTGAAAAAGGAATTTCTCCGGAAATTATATGTACCAGAATAATGGCCCAGGAAACTCCGGGTTCCCTCAGACTTTATTCAGAAATAAATAAAACTCTCATAGCTGATAGTTCCTGTAAAATAGCTTCTTATACGGTAACAGAAAAATTACAGGAAGATTTTTCTCTTCACTCCATTGAACTGGAAAGTGACAGACTTTTTGATGAGCTCAGAACATTGAAGGGGTTTGATATTTTTATTCTCTTTACGGAAATGCCTGAAGGACATGTGAGAGCAAGTTTCAGATCCAATAATGGTATTGATGTCAGTCCTGTTGCAAGATTTTTCGGCGGAGGAGGCCACAGTCAGGCATGTAGCTGCATAATAAAGGGAACTGTGGATGAAGTTCAACATAGGGTAATGGAAAAACTGAAGGAAACCATGTCTCACTGCTGAGAATAGATCAGTACTTAGGACTGTAAGAAAGATAACTCCGGCAAATTATTAGGACGATTAGTATCTTCGCGTCACGCGTCACGCGTTACGCGTTACGCGTTACGATATAAACTGTAACTATGATGTAGTTATTTTCGGATTGTTCCTTAGTACCGCTACAGGTAAATTAGTAACCATTTATCAGCTTCTGCCTGACAGGCTTTTACGAAGAAAAATAATTTGCCTTATTTAATTTGTTTTACAGACAATAAATTAACCACTGGTTAATTTCTAATACTATAGAAAAAACTAATTTTTCTTCTCCAGAGCCCGCCAGGCAGAAGCTTTTTACGGATACCATTTTACCTGTTACGGTACTTAGTGGTGCCAGCTGTAAATATGACAGAGTCGAGTTATTTATGTGCAGGAAAAGAAAACAATAAAGTTTAATCTTATTCTGTCGATATATAAATATTATTATCAAAATATTTAAGGAGGTTATTATGAAAAATCTGTATTATTTTATAATCTTTCTACTTTTTCTGCATATCGGATGTGGAGACAGTACCACTGTAAATCCTGTTACTACTCCAATTGCAACAGCAACACCTTTCTCTGACGAAGAAGTATTATCAATATCAGAGGAAATATCATACAAAACAGAAAATTTCTCTCCTGGCCAGGAAGGAGTAATGGAATTTGAAGATATAAACCTGAAAATACCTTCAGATTCACTATCAGAATCCACTGCTATAGAATTAGCAGAGGTAAATATTAAAGACCCTTCCGGCAATATACACAGCAGTGATGAAGAAGGACATGGAAAGGTCTATGAAATATCTACAGGTAATCCTGACAGAAGTATTGTTCTGAATAAACCTGTAGAAATTCAGCTTCCTGTAGATCCCAATGCTTCATCTCCAACTATTGCAATCTGGGGTGGTGATCAATGGCTTCCTGTGGATCCGAACTGTGTTTTATATGATAAGGATAAAAATACCGTTACTACATATATTTCTGTTATAGGTCAGGATTTAGAGAAAGTCATTTTTGAAGGAGAAGAAGGAGGAAGCCTGACAGGTCCAATAAATGTAACAGCTTTTTCCTGGTTTTATCACTATAACGTATATCATAAATATCAACATAATCTTACAAGCAGAAACAATCATTTTACCATCCACTATGATAATAATTTTACAAAAGAAAATGCCATGACTGTAGGAGATAATTATGAAAAAGCCTATGACTTTTTCAGAGGACTCTCCTATGATCCTCCTGTAAATTTTCTCCTTACCTATCCTACAAACAATCAGACTTATGCTTCAAGCAAAATTATGGTTTACTGTGACGGCAGCACGAAGGCGAAGAATGCATGGGCTAATTTTCAAGGTGTAATTTATATGCCGGGAAGACCGGAACAGCAGACTATGTCTATTCCACATGAATTATTTCATCTGATTCAAAACTATTATGCCAACAGAAGCACCCTGGATGTATGGGTTACTGAAAGTACTGCAACTGCTACAGGTGCAGAAGGATATAATCAAATATTTACATCTGATACATACAAATATGATATACCCTATAACAGGCAGGTTATATGGGATGGCGCCAGACAGTTCACCTATTCTTTTGATGATGCTAACGACAACAGACAGTATAAAAACGGCGTTATATGGAGCTATTTTCTCATAAAATACAAAGACTCAACCTTTAAAAATCTTATATCTGCAATCTTTTCAGATAGTAATAATTACTCGTGGATGAAAAATGGCAGAAAAAAAGTTACCCTTCAGCAGACTGATCAGCATTTTAGGACTATTACAGGCACATCCCTTTCTTCTGCATATTTCGAAGCCTTTGAGGATTTTTATATTTATGGTCAGGTCTATAATAAGAAATATTTCGTTAATCTTCCTAAAAGAGAAGAAGGACAGCCTTACACTGTTGATGCCAGTAATACCGGCCTATCTTATTACTATCCTTTTAAGAGTGATTTTAAATTCGACAAAAACATAAATATAACATATATGAGCGGAAATTATTATTATTTTGCGGCAGACGGTAACGAAGGAAATCTCTACATAACAATAAATCCCGGCATAAAAGAGAATTTCAAAGTAAAAATCTGTTCCTTCAAAAAAGACAACGGACTTTTTGAACTCAGTGATGCCAGAGAATATGAAAATCAGGATATTACTGATATGGTTTTTCCCTTTGAAGATAAAGTCTCCGTTATTGCTGTTTTTCTGGAAAACCAATCCTGTAATCTCAACAATAATTTATATATTAAAGTTTACGGGAAAAAGAGACAGTAAATAAGGAATGGCAGTTAAATAAATGTCTCAAATATATTAATCGTGACGCGTAACGCGTAACGCGTGACGCGAGGAAAGAGACAATTAATAAATTTTCATTCCTAAGTACCGTAACAGGTAAAAGGGTATCCATAAAAAGCTT
>JAKPQU010000258.1 GCA_029555925.1 Bacillota bacterium | reverse complement strand
TATAATGTAAAGTAGCATGATATAAGCTGTAACTGTTATAAACGTTCCAGTTTAGATTTTTTTCGGAGGAGCATCAGGCAGGCAGACAGTATTTACCTATTATTCAAATTATTCAGTTTAATTAAAGCAATTTGGTATTAGATGGCTGGTCAAATAAAGGACTTACCTTATATAAAATTGGGAAATATAAAGAATCAATAAAATGCTATGATAAAGTAATAGATATGGAACCTGACTTTCCCAATGCCTGGCATAACAGAGAAAAAATTTCGGAAATGTTAAATAAAAAATGATTTCAGATAATCCTCTTTTACAACCTGTTTTAAACTATCTCCTTTACGGGTGTTATTGTATTTTTCTTTATTTTCTCGGCATCTGGGTATTTCAGGATGCAGACAGAAGGGGCCTTAACGGCTATTACTGGTGTCTTTTATGTGTATTTTTTCCCATAGGTGGAATACCTGTTTATCTGCTCTTAAGGCCGAAATCTATTCTTAAAATATGTCATGACTGTGATACAGGGGAACATGACAGCCTTCTGTGTTATTACTGCCCTCACAATATGTCACCTGTACGTCCCCCATTCAAAACCTATATGTTTTATCTGATGAAAGGTTTACTTTACAGTGCCTTTATGACGGTTAAATTTTTCTTTTTTCTTTTTCTGAATGATCTTTATGAAAAAATTTTTATTCTGCGAAGTAAAGAATTGAAGAAAATGAATTCATTGCTTAAAAAATATTATTTTCTTAAAAGCCCTGTAAATATGGCGCGGATTACCGAAAAAGAAATGGAACGACCATGTTATTCTCTTACCTATGGAGAAACCCCTTATTCTACAGCCATTTCTATTTTTAACACAGTACAGGTTAAAGATAATGATGTTTTTTTTGATCTTGGCTCAGGAACAGGAAATGTTACATTATTTGTAAATATTTACTTTCATATAAAAAGCACCGGCATTGATCTCGTGTCTTATTTCATAGAAAAAGGCAACCTTATAGCAAAAGAAATGAAACTTGAACATATCAGCTTTATAGAGGGAGATTTTTTAGAAGCAGACCTCTCGGAAGGTACTATATTTTACATGAATTGTCTTACCTTCAATCAGGAACTGAGAAAAAAACTCGCTAAAAAAATAATAAATTCAATAAAAGAAGGCTCCAGAATTATATCTATAGGTTATCCTCTGGGAAATTTTCATTTACTGGACAAAAGAACATATTTTTTTTCCTGGGGCTGGGAAGATGTTTATATCCAGGAAAAGAGGTAGAAACTGCTCGAACCTTATGGATCTTCCCTCCCTGTACGTTTAGGGCATCTCATATCACCACCAGATTCATCCCCGGACATCTATTAATTTCTGTTCTATTACATATCTGATTATTTCAGCATTATTCTTCATTTTCATCTTTTTCAAAATACGATATCTATAAGTGCTCACTGTTTTCACACTGAGAGAAAGTTCGTCTGCAATATCACTGGCTGTCTTTCCTGAGGCCATCATGCACATAATTCGGAATTCTCTGTCTGAAAGCACTTCATGGGGGAGGCCAATTCTGTCTTTTTCAATATTAATTGCAAGAAGTTCTGCCACAGAAGGGGTGATATATTTCCTCCCCTGCGTTACAGTCTTTATGGCCAGAATAAGCTCATCAGGCAGTTTTTCTTTTGTAAGATATCCTGAAGCACCACCTCTGAGAGATCTCATAGCATACTGTTCCTCAGGATAAATGCTTAACATGAGAACATTTATTTCAGGATATTCTGATTTTAATGCTCTTAAAACTTCAAGGCCATTCATGTCAGGAAGTGATATATCAAGTAACACTACATCATATTTATTTTTTTTAACCTTCTTTAAAACTTCCTGTCCTGTCTCTGCTTCATCTACTACAGTAATATTTTTTGTTTCCTCCATAATCTGTTTCAAACCTTTTCTGACAACGGGATGATCGTCTACAATAAGTATTTTTATCATATTATCTCCTCATGCACCGACAGGTAAAATAATTGTAACAGACGTTCCTATACCGGCTTTACCTTTAATACGGAGAACTCCACGCCAGTATTGAACCCTTTCTTTTATACCGAGCAATCCGAAAGATTTTCTGTCAACATTTTCCTCTATGCCTATACCGTTATCCTTTACAATGACAAATAATTTATTATCTCTGTGTTTCAATTTTATTTCGACTTTTGTAGCCCTGGCATGACGGATAATATTTGTCAGAAGTTCCTGGATTATACGATAAATAATGACTGATTTATCTTTATCCATTATAATATCTTCAGGTATTGTGGTAATTTTAAATTTAATACCGGTTCTTTTTTCTATTTCTTTTGCATGCCAGAGAATTGCCGCATTAAGACCGAAATCATCCAGTATGATCGGCCTCAGTTCTGACGCAATTCTTCTTACATTCTGTATTGTCATATCTATCAGGTCAGTCATGGAATTTATTTTCTCTACCAATTCATGTTCATTTATTCTTTTACCAAGCCATTTTATATCTATTTTTAAAGCTGTAAGAAGTTGTCCCAGTTCATCATGAATTTCTCTTGCTATATTTTTTCTTTCTTCTTCCCTTATAACCTGTAAAAGTTCAAAAAGTTCCCGTAATTTTTCATGGGATTTTTTTATCTCTTCATCTGCTCTTTTACGTTCAATTATCTTCCCGAGAGTCTGAGAAATACCTTTTATTAAATCCCTTTCCGATTTAAGAAAAGGCCCTTCATCACAGAGAGGTCTTTCTTCCAGATAACAAATCTCTACTGTCCCTTTTTTTCTGCCATAAATATTAATATTGCTTATCTGTTTATAATGGGTTTCACGAAAGTTACGTGTTTTAAATTCCATGCCTTCCAGAATAATTCTGCTACATGTAATTTCAGGATACTGCCAGGAAGAAGGTATTACATTGACAACCTCCTGAATTACTTTCTCAAGATTGTTTTCACGTTCTACAATATTAAAAATATTATAAATACACTTCAATTCCTTGGAACGTTCTCTCAGTTCATGTTTTAACAGTATTACTTTTTTTTCAAGTTTGTCTTTATGAACAACAGCTTTTTCAAGAGAGGCGATTTTTTTCTGCCCTTCCAGAAGTTGCTTTTTCAGGGATATAATTTCCAGACTTGTTTTCATAATATCTTCTTATTTCATTACAATATAATAAGGGACGGATATATAGATTTTCAATAAGGTTATTATGCAATATTTATATTATAAAGTCAAATTTTCTTACTGTTTTTTATGAGAGCTATACTTTCGCACTTTTTTATAAAACCTTTGATTTTATTGACTTCAGTTGAAACATAAAACTTATAGTTAGTTTCATAACTATCCATAAATAATGACCTCGTAATGCGTAAAGCGTAATGCGTGATGCGCAGGGATTAAA
>JAKPQU010000068.1 GCA_029555925.1 Bacillota bacterium | reverse complement strand
TACAGACAATAAATTAACCCCTGGTTAATTTCTAATACTATAGAAAAAACGAATTTTTCTTCTCCAGAGCCTGCCAGGCAGAAGCTTTTTATGGATACCCTTTTACCTGTTACGGTACTTAGTACCGCTCAAGGTAAAAAGGTATCCAAAAAAATTATGTATCATATTTATACATAACGTTTTTGCTCCCGTCACGCGTTACGCGTTACGCGTCACGATATATAAGATTTTGGTTACTAATTTATCTTTTACGGTACTTAGGCACTTTATTGACTTTCTATATTCTCAAGCCTTCCTTCAATAGTGGCTGTAACAGGGCTGTATTCCTGAAAATATTTTATAATAGCATCTCTTGCAAACATTACATTTTGAAGATTTTCACCTTTTTTAAATTCGTCATAACCGTCACCGCCTGCAGCCAAAAAATCTACGGTGGCAATTCTATAGTTTTCTTCATCCTGAATAGGCTTATTGTTTACAAGTATTTCTATTATCTGCTCGTTATCTGGCTTTGAAGAATCATATTTAATCTTTAACCCTGATACCTGAAGTATTGCATGATTACCTGTGAAACATGTTTCAACTATATCTTTTATATATTTTCCTTTAAGATCCATACTTATAATCATATTTTCAAACGGAAAAACTCCGTAAAGTTTTTCCATTGTAATTTTACCTTTCGGTATATCTTCCCTCAGCCCTCCTGTATTAATCAGAGCAATATCTGATTTTGCAGAGATTTTTATTATATCAGCAATAAGATTCCCAAGATTACATTCTTCTTTATTGTTTTTAGTAAGTTCTACAGAAGTTTCTCCTATTATTTGATTGCCGAGATTTTCATATTTTTCTCTGTATTTATCGAGGAGTTGTTCTACCTCTCTGTCTGCTTCTATCTTACTGTCCAGTATCTTTACAAGTTCTCCTTTATGACTTACTATTTTTTTTGTATTTCTGTCCACCTCAAGTTCAAGTTTTCCAAGACAGGACAAATATTTACCGGCCTGTAAAATAATGGTATTGTTTTTTACTACAGGAGTATCAATAACTTTATGGCTGTGAGAGCCTACAATAATATCTATACCTGATATATTATCCGCAAGTTCTATATCTTTTTCATAACCAAGATGAGAGATTACAATTATTAAATTTACTTTATGTATTTCTTTCATGACAGGTATATAGTATTTAAGCGTTTCTTCTCCGGATAGAAAATAAAATTTTCCATGGTTGATTTCTGCACTTAAAACACTTGTATCAGTGCATGCTATTCCTATTATTCCAATACGTATACCGTTTATATTTTTTATGATGTAAGGTATGGTACCGTCAATAAAACTTCCATCTTTCATTTTTATTAAATTACAGGCAAGGAGAGGAAATTTTGCAGTAGAAATCATATTTACAAGTTTCTTTTCTCCCCAGTCAAAATCATGATTCCCCAGTACTCCTCCATCATAGCCGATTACATTCATCAATTCTATCACAGGTATTCCATAAGCCATGTTAGAATAGAGATTTCCCTGGGCTATATCTCCTCCATCTAAAAGCAATGTACCTTCAGGATTGTTACTTCTTTCATTTTTTATCAATGTACTTAAATATTGAAAGCCTCCTATTTTTTCAGGTGCAGGTGCTATTGCCGAATCTTCATAAGGCATTATATGCCCATGTATATCATTTGTATAAAGCAGTAAAATTTTTGCAGTTTCTTCCGCCGGGGAAATATTAACACATGTTAAAGTAAACAGAATAGTAAAGAGTATAAAAACTTTGCATTTAATCATTAATAAAGACACCTCTTAAAAAATAATAATCTTGATAACTCATTTTTTTCTCTTAAATAACATTATAATCTCTTCCCTGCCAAATATTATCAGGAAGAATATGGCAGAAACAAAGGCAGTAATTACTCCGTAATAGAATGTTGCAGCAGGGTTGTATTTATCCCAGAGATATCCTCCTACAGTACTTGCAGGCAATATGGCAAGTCCCACAAAGGTATTATATATTCCAAAACCTGTGGCGCTCATAGATTCAGGAATTATACCGGCAAGGTAGGCCTTATGAATTCCTTCCGTAAGCCCCATAAATATACCGTAGAGAATAAATAATAACCATATATGCCAGGTCTTTGTAGAAATAGCAAAACCCCAGTAGATAACACCGAAAAGAATAAAACTGAAAAAAATTATTTTTTTTCTGCCTATTTTGTCAGATATTATACCGGCAGGAATTGATGTAAGTGCATATATAAGATTATACACAAGGTAGACTAAAGGTATGAGATATTCTTTAATACCAATATTGGTAGCTCTCAGTATGAGAAAAACGTCACTTGAATTACCAAGGGAGAAAATTGTTACAATTACTATAAAAGCTTTAAATTTCCAGTCAAATTTTTTAAATGAAATTTCTGGCATAGATACCTTTTTTATATCAGGTTTCTTTTCTTTTATAAGAAAAAGAATTATAATTACTGCAATTATACCGGGAATCATAGAAAGCCAGAAAACAAGACGATAATTTTTTACAAAAAATAAAAGTATAATATATGCCACCGCAGGGCCTACCACAGCTCCGGCAGTATCCATAGCTCTATGGAAGCCAAAAGAGCGGCCCATTTCAGAAGGAGGCGTGGAATTTGCTATTATGGCATCTCTCGGAGCACCTCTTATGCCTTTCCCGAATCTATCTATAAATCTAAAGGTTAAAACATGCCACCATATAGTAGAAATAGCCACTATTGGTCTTGATAGTGTTGAAATGCCATAACCGGTAATAAGAAAAATCTTTCTCTTACCAATCCTGTCTGAAAGATAACCGGAAAATATCTTCAAAAAACTGGCCGTACTTTCTGCTATACCTTCTATAAGGCCTATTAAAGATTTATTTATCCCAAGGACAGAACTTAGAAATATAGGCACAAGAGGATAAATCATTTCAGAACTGAAATCCATAAAGAAACTTACAAGGCCTGTGAAAAAAACATTTCTGTTTAATCCCATTATTTTTTTATCTTCACACATATACTTTCTTCTTTCTATTCATTTTTCGGGGCATACTTTCTATAAAAATCAGGGGTAGTTACAACCACCCCTTTAGTTATTATTTCTTTTGAAAAGTGAGTAATTTCTACTTTTCACTAGTAATTGTAGTTTTGTTGCTTGTCCAGACTGCATAGGCAAGGCCAATAATACATAAAATTATTATTGGTATTTTTATTCCCATAGAAAGTCCCTGTATTATTACGGGAGCAATCAATATAGCAACAAGATTCATAACCTTTATAAGAGGATTTAGCGCAGGGCCGGCTGTATCTTTTAAAGGATCTCCCACAGTATCTCCTATGACTGCCGCCTTATGGGGTTCACTGCCTTTACCTCCAAGTAAACCTTCCTCTATTTTTTTCTTGCCATTATCCCATATACACCCTGTATTGGACATAAAAACCGCCATTAACTGACCGGTTAATATAGCTCCTGCAAGGAATGCTCCAAGAGCGGGAGCACCAAAGGCAAACCCTACGGCTATGGGTGTCAGTATGCCAAGAAAAGCAGGACCTATAAGTTCTTTCTGTGCTGCAGCAGTACTTATATCAACACATTTTGAATATTCAGGTTTATTCTTCCCTTCCATTATACCGGGAATTTCCCTGAATTGACGTCTTACTTCTTCCACAACCTGATAAGCGGCTCTTCCCACTGCATTAAGTGCAAAACCTGAAAATAAAAATGGCACAGCTCCTCCTATAAGAAGTCCGATAAATACTCCTGCTTCATTCACTCTTATCCCTGTTGCCGACAGTCTGGCTTCTTCTATAAAGGAACTGAAGAGAGATGTAGCTGCCAGTACAGCCGTAGCTATGGCAAGCCCTTTAACAAGAGCCTTTGTAGTATTCCCTATAGCATCCAGCTTGGCAACAAATTGATGGGCTTTCATTTTATTTTCTCCTCCGCCTTCTTCTTTAAGTGCACCGGACATTTCAAATATTCCGTTTGCATTATCTGTAATAGGGCCGTATGTGTCCATAGCAAGTATATATCCTGTCGTTGTAAGAAGACCGAGTCCTGCAAGCGCTATACCGTACATTTGAAGGGCGAGAGAAATCGGGTCTGAGCCATGAAATATTAAAAGAGAGGCTTCAACAGTTGCCGCAATTGCAATAATAGCCCATACACTGCTCTGCATGCCATGAGCCAGGCCAGTAAGAAGCATTGTTGCTGCACCTGTTTTTGTTGAAGCTGCTGTTTCCGATACAGGAGGTTTGTCTATATGGGTGAAGTAATTTGATATGGCCAGTATAACCACAGCAAGTACTATACCGGTAGCTGTAGCAAAAAAGAAACGCCAGTCTACTGAGCCTGAAACAGGGTCTTTCAGATAAAAGTAATTAACTGCGGCACAACCTATAAGAGATGCTACGGCAGATGTATAAAACCCTACCGTAATAGGTACCATAGGATCTTTAAGATCATCAGATCCTTTTACGCATAAAGTGCCTATAATAGAAGCAAAAACTCCTACAGCCCTTACCATAAGAGGATAAAGTATAAGTGCAAGGGTCATAGAAGAAGCATAGGGTTTATAGGCTTCAACAGTGGAATAGCCGGCATAAGCTCCTGCTCCTAGTATAATAGCTGCCACAAGAGTTACTTCATAACTTTCAAATACATCTGCTGCCATTCCTGCACAGTCTCCCACATTATCTCCCACATTATCCGCTATTACGGCGGCATTACGAGGGTCATCTTCAGGAATGGATTTTTCAATTTTTCCTACCAGGTCTGCTCCTACATCTGCTGCTTTTGTAAATATTCCTCCGCCCATTCTCATAAATAATGCTGCCAGACATCCGCCGAAGCCAAATCCTACAAGAACTTTCATGGCATTTTCTCTGTATATAAGAAATATTATTGTAGCACCGAGCAGGCCGAGACCTATAGTTACCATTCCTGATACAGTTCCGGCTTTAAATGCTACTTCAAGAGCTGTCTTAAAACTTTTAAGAGCAGCTGCTGCAACCCTCAAATTTCCTCTTACTGAAAGCCACATACCTGTAAATCCTGCTCCAAAAGATGCAAGAACACCAAAAAAGAAAGCCAGTGCAAGGCCAAAAGCAAGAAACATATTGCCTTCATAAATTTTCATATAAAGGACACCGAGAAGAATGGTCAGAAGTATAACAAATATCATCATTGTTTTAAATTGACGGAAAAGATAGGCATTTGCGCCTTCCTGGATTGCCTTTGCCACATCCTGCATTGCCTTACTGCCCTGATCTGCTTTTAAAATATTTACTATAAGCCATGCTCCATAGGCCAGAGCTATAAAAGCTGAAAGCAAAACAACTATAAGAATAGTATATTCAATGTTTTTTAGTGGTGGTAAAATTATATTAGATTCACTGCTGGCTAAAATAAAGATACTCATTATTATCTCCTTTCTGGTTCTTCAGTATTTTTTATAGAACTGTGCCATAAGAACGGGGTTTCATCGATTCGTGAGCGATTCTTTGATTCGTGAGCGATTCTTTCAGGAACACCTCCTTATAAAAAATATTCCATAGCAAATCCCCTGCCATTCCTGCCTGACTATATTTTACCCTATAAACCCGGTTTAAAATTATAAGAATTAGCCAGTATAACAAGGAACATTAAAATAAAAAAAAATATGAATACAACAATGGCTCCTTCCAGAGAAATTTTCATAACAATTTTTCTGTCTTTAAAATGTTTACTGTATTCCTGATAAGTAATAAGAAAAGCCATTATTGCAGCTATAGTGCTGAAAAAACCTCCTATAAGTAAATAAAATTTTACCATATTTTTATCTTTTATTAGAAAAAGTCAGGTTGTTTTCTGTAGTAGCCCGCAAAAATACAGTGTTTTGTAATGTCCTGCTTGTTTTTTCTTCCATTGCCAGAGCAGGATTGAAAAATTTTTGTGCAATTAAAGTCGGTATTATTGCAGTAAGTATTATAACTACCATCAGTAGTGAGTACTGTTGTTTATCAATTATTCCCTGACTTAGTCCATAAAGAGCAGAGATACTCCCGAACGTAAGTCCTGTACTCATAAGAAGATTTATATAGATATTAGTTTGTTTCTGGAATTTAAATAGCTTTCCGGCAGGATATAAACCAAAGAATTTCGAAAAAACTTTGCCGAAGAAAAATATTATTACAAGTCCTGAAACTGCCAGAACGGATTTTAGATCTACGAGACTGCCTGCTTTTAGAAAATAAAAAGGTGTAAGAAAAGTAAAGGTAATAATCCTGATTTTTGGTATAACTTCTTTATTTTTAATAAAAGTATCTGCCATAATCATTCCAATAAGGTAAGCAGGTAACACTCCCTCACTTTTTCCCATTACGGCAAAATAGGCCAGAAGAATGAGAACAAAAAATAAACTTTTAATACCTGGCTCACTTACATGTCCGTTTGAATAGCTCTTCAGATATAAATACAGAGAAGTCAATTTGGGAAGAAGATACAGAGTTACCATAGTTATACCGCAAAACAACCAGAACCAGACATCAAAATTCGTAAATAACAGCCCGAGAGCAATGACTGTTCCGAGATCTGTTACAAAACAGGCCGCGAGAATTAATTTCCCAATAGAACTTTTATTTAAACCACTTTCCAGCATAACTGCATAAACTACAGCTACCGATGTGGTTGAAAGAGCCAGTCCTGTAATACATGAGGCTGTTATATCCCATTTCAAAAGAAAATGAGCTATAAACAAACAAAATAAAAAAGGACATAAAAAACTTACAAAACCAAGAACAAGACTTTCTTTCCAATATTTTTTTATTACGGAACTTTCTATTTCTGCTCCTGCTAGAAAGGTAAGTACAACTGCTCCGAAGCTGGCAAGAAAAGTTACCCATTCACTGATATTGGGATGTATGGTATTCCCGGCAATTACACCGATTACTAGTTCAATGAGGGCAACTGATATACCGAGGCGGATAGAGATAAAGCTTGAAACTATAGCTAAAAAAAGCCATACTGAGGTGTTTAACCACAGGTGTTCCATAAAACGAATACCTCCTTATAAGTTTTTTTTAGACGTCATTAGCCTCAGGTGGCACTTATAAGGAGGACGTCATCTCCGTATTTTTATTTTACACGATATTTGTACTATTTGCAATAGATAAAACTACAAATTTTCAAGAAATTATGCTATAGTGTATCATGGTCACTATTGACAATTACTTGTAAACTAATTGGTGAAATAATACTCCTGCATTTTGCTTTAGGAATGTAGATAAATGTATAACTTCTGTCATGATTGACTAAAGTAAACTTTTTCTATATAATACACTACTAGATTTAATATAGTCTACTGATAAATTTTTTGAATCTCCTGACATAGTTTAATGTACTATAAGGAGCAGTGACTTACATAAAATGCTTCCGGAGATGACGTTCTCCTTATAAATGCTTTCTATTGCTGATGACGTCTAGAAAAAACTTACAAGGAGGTGTTTACGTTTTATGGAGCATTTATAGTGCCAGGTATTCAATATGATTCCTGGCAATGTTAATTTTGAATTTTTCCTGGACTCACTTTAAGCTATCGTTTATTTCTTTAAATTCACAACAAATAAGATTTCTATATAAAACAGGAGGCGTTATGACTGCATATTTACTGGTTTTTATAGGTGGAGGACTCGGAGCCAGTCTGAGATATATTATGAGCGTAATTTTTACAAATTATTTAAAAATAAACTACCCTTATGGAACCTTTATAATAAATGTTCTGGGAAGTTTTCTTCTTGGATTACTCCTTATGAGTTCCCTGCTTAAAAATGGTACAAATACACACCTGTCTATCTTTCTGACTATAGGGTTTACAGGTGGATTTACAACTTTCAGCACTTTTACATATGAAATAATAAATTTAATAAATCAAAAATTAATCATGCAAAGTATTTCCTATGTATCTTTAAGTCTTATATTTAGCATAGTTGGAATGTATGCTGGTATAATGACAGGAAAATCAATATAAATCTGACTGAGGAGGAAGTTCCGTATATTAAATGACTCCAAAAGGATTAAATTCCTCCTCAGTGAAATTCCGTCTAAAAAGTTAAATATTTATTTTTCTCCAAATTTCCACATTTTTTTGTAATATATGCTAAAATATATATAAGCGATAATTATTCATTACCAAAGGCTAATAGAAAAATTTACAGAGAGGGTGAGGCATATGACTTCATATCTTTTGATTTTTCTTGGCGGAGGACTCGGAGCCAGTCTGAGGTATATAATAAGTATAATTTCCACACATCATCTAAAAATAAAAACTCATTACGGTACCTTTATAATAAATTTTATTGGAAATTTTCTTATTGGTTTCATATTAATGAGTTCCCTGATCAAAAGTATTACGGCTATAAATTTAAATATCTTTCTAATTACTGGTTTGGCAGGTGGATTTACAGCCTTCAGTGTATGTTCATATGAAGCAATAAGTATATTAAATCAAAAGCCGGTTACTCAGAGTTTTTATTATATAGCTCTCAGCTTTATTTTCAGCATGGTAGGAATTTATTTAGGTCTATTAACGGGAAAATTTTTATAAAAATTTCAGGAAATTTTCCCAATATTTTCACAAAAATATCTATCACGATTCATTTATCAAAGTCCACCTTTTTCCTGTTCATATTGACTTTTCGTTATCTCTAAGCTAATATAACGGCTATGAAAGTGAAAGTAAAAATTTCAATCGTAAACAATAATGATGAATCTTTTATGGGTATAGGACTTATCTGGCTTCTTGGAAAAATAAAAGAATTGAAATCCATAAGGAAAGCTGCTATAGATATGGATATGTCCTATGCAAAAGCTCACAGAATATTAAAAAGGCTGGAAGAGAATATAGGGCAAAAAATTATAATAACCAGAACAGGTGGGCCGGAAGGAGGAGGAGCTACAATTACACCCTTTGCAGAAGAATTGATAAAAAAATATGATGAATATCAAAAAAAAGTTAAAAATTATGCAGACGATGAATTTACGCGTTTTTTGAAGGAATTAAATATATGAATATGCCTGACCATTTTAAGTTTTTTTTTAAAACAAACAATAGAATTGACAGAAACGAGTTTTCAGGCAGTTTCGGAGACATGGGAACTACAATCCCTTTACTGATAGGTATGATAAATAACTGCAACATTAACAGCACGGGAGTATTCATATCTTTGGGCCTGGTACAAATAATTACAGGCTTTCTCTATGGACTTCCTATGCCGGTTCAGCCTCTCAAAGCTATGGCTGTAATTATGATCACCCGGAAATTAAGTCCTTCTATACTCTACGGAGCAGGTCTTGCAATAGGAATCACTATGTTTTTGCTCACAGTAACCGGCATTTTAGATAAGTTAGCGACATTAATACCATTGTGTGTTATAAGAGGTATTCAGCTTGCTCTGGGGTTATCTCTCGCCGGACTGGCAGTAAAGGAATATATTCCTTCAGGAGGAATGGCCGGATATATTCTGGCTCTATCAGGTTTTATGATTATATTATTTTTTTTCGGCAACAGAAAATATCCTCCTGCCCTTTTTCTATTATTTATAGGAATAATTTATGCAGGTCTTATGAGAGTAAATTCTTTAAATATAGGACTTGATTTATCTCTGCCTGTTATCAATATTCCTGATATAAATTCTATATTACAGGGTTTTTTAATTCTTGCTTTACCACAAATTCCATTATCCATATCCAACTCCATTATTGCCACAAAACAGACAATAACAGATCTGTTCCCGGGAAAAAATATAAGTGCAAAAAAAATAGGTATAACCTATTCTTTTATGAATTTTATCAATCCTTTTCTCGGCGGGATTCCTACCTGCCACGGAGCGGGAGGTCTTGCAGGATACTATGCTTTTGGAGCCAGAACAGGAGGGGCAGTTATCATTACCGGCACCATTTACTTATTGTCAGGATTTTTCTTCGGCCATTCCCTTGGTGAAATAATAAAATTATTCCCTCTTCCTCTTCTCGGGGTCATTCTGTTATTTGAAAGCATAAATCTTATGATGTTTGCCAGAGATATGTTTGTGACGAAAAAAAATTTATTCATCTGTCTTCTTGTAGCACTTATAGGATACAATCTTCCAAACGGCTATATAATAGGATTACTTACAGGTACAGTAACTTCCTGGCTTATAGATAACAGAATCATCTTGACATGGTGGATTACGGAAAATAAAAGATATTCGTAAATACTTACTGACCAGAGCGTAAGTACCGTAACAGGTAAAAGGGTATCCATAAAAAGCTTCTGACTGGCAGGCTCTGGAGAAGAAAAATTAGTTTTTTCTATAGTATTAGAAATTAACCAGTGGTTAATTTATTGTCTGCAAAACAAATTAAATAAGGCAA
>JAKPQU010000037.1 GCA_029555925.1 Bacillota bacterium | reverse complement strand
TATCCATAAAAAGCTTCTGACTGGCAGGCTCTGGAGAAGAAAAATTAGTTTTTTCTATAGTATTAGAAATTAACCAGTGGTTAATTTATTGTCTGTAAAACAAATTAAATAAGGCAAATTATTTTTCTTCGTAAGAGCCTGGCTGGCAGAAGCTGATAAATGGTTACTAACAGGCATGACCGGAGGGGTCACAACCAAATATGAGAATTAGAAAACAGTGAAGCATAAGCTTCTATTATTCTCATATAAATTTACCTGTAGCGGTAATAAGTAATATATATGCTCTCGTGAGAAACCATTTGTTATATGCTTATGCTCAGGTCAGCAACATCTGACTGCTGACCGCTGATAAATGAAGGCTTAATTATTTTTTACATCTCTTCAGATACATCTCTCTCATGTTCAATAATTCTCTGACCTGTCTTTCACTCAAAATACCTGTATCTTCTATGTCTTTAATACTTGAAAAATATCCTGCTTTTTCACGGCACTCTATGAGTGCTTCCGCCTGTTTTGCAGTCATTCCTTCCAGTGTCATCAGTTCGAAATCTTCTGCTCCGTTCAGATTTATTGATATACCGCCCATATTTTGCCCCAGAAATACCGGTTTAAATGTTTCATTATCTATCCATAGGGGAGGGCCTACATTTTTATATAAGAGAGAAGAATCGTTTTTTATCTCATTAAAATTCTTCTGAATAACTTCGTATAGCTCTTTGAAATTTCGGGAAGTGCCTTCCATGTCATAACAGAGCATATGGGTATCAAAATCTGCTTTACGATACATTTCTACTGAATTTTTAAAAGATGTGGTAAAAAAGGTGGAAAGGCAGAAAATCTGAAGCATATCGTCTCTGTCTTCCGGAAATAATTCCATATATTTTTTTACGAAATCTAGAAATATGGGGCCTGCTTCGAAAGGTTTTTCTTTTTCATAGTCTTTAAAGAGACAGTATTTTGCGTACATCATTTTTAAATATATATTTTCCTGAGGGCTTATATTATTTTCTGTGAATTTCTCTTCTTTATCCAGAAAACCTACATAGAAGTCCGGTTCTCTGTATCTTCCCGTCATGTTCTTATCTGTCGCCATCTGATAAAATATATGAGAACATACTCCCTCACAGCATAGCATCTGGTGAGCGTTTTTCAGTTCTCCTCCGGAAAAGCTGTAATTCATCCAGTTATACATAAAATTCTTATTAAATTCTTCTCCTGTAAGACCCTCTGTGAGACAGTTATTTTTCTTAAATGCAAATAGATTTCCCTTTACCCATAAATATCTCTTGAAAGTTTGAGAGAGAGTAAGCATATCCTGAAGATAAAAAAAGTACGTTTTGCCTTTCATGTCGTTCAGATTGTAAAAGTCTCTGATCTCCTGATTTTTTGTCATATCAATTGTCATGATCTCAAAATGTTCTCCCCATCCTTCAATAAAGGCTGTTTCAAAATCCGTTACGGCAGATATGGTATGAACAGGTCTTGCGGGAGAAACGGGAAAACTGTAGCTTAAGATATAAAAATCCAGAAGATGGCCATGTTCATGGGAAAATATTTTTTCAAACTGATATGAGTCAGGAGGCATTTCTATATAGAAAACCTTTGTTTTTTCAATAACTTCGTCTCCTTTTTTTAGAAAAAATCCGCACTTCGGTCTGTTACCGCCTTTCATCAGGCAGATATAAAGAGGTTCTGTAAAAATTTTCGATGCTTCTTCATCTTTCAATCCATTCTTCTGTATCCGGTTGAGAATGAAATTTTTTTCCATTCTATCCAGTCTCAGACTTAACGCAGGCATACCATTTTTCAGTATTTCCTCTATAGAATTTACTTTATCCGAAGAAATTTCTTCCAGCACTGGATATTTTTTGCCCTCTTTTTCCCGGAATATCTGTCCTTTTTCATCATTAACTGGCTGCAGAAAAACATATGTAGATGTTTCATTCCCGTATACAGCAATATTCAGGAGAAAAATAAAAAATATTAATGTCATAATAATAGTAATTTT
>JAKPQU010000031.1 GCA_029555925.1 Bacillota bacterium | reverse complement strand
TGAACTGTATGAGTGCTTTTTCCTTATCTTCTTCACTGGTAAACTGAAGAATAATTTCTTTTATTGCAACTGCTCTGTCTCCCAGTCTCCTGTCTTCAGCCAGATATACTGCACCCATACCGCCTTTGCCGAGTATTTGCTTTATGAAATATCTATTTTCCAGTAAACTGTACAGGGGTAGAAACAACATTTTTGACTCCCATCATTATGCGTGACGGATGACGCGTATTTCATCTCCAGGGCCTTTAATAAAACGCCCCTGCTCACTCTTCATTTTTTACGCTTCACGACTCACGACTCACTCTTCACGACTTACTCTAACTATATTCTCTGGAAAAATCCCAATTACCTTCTATTGAAATGAAAAATACCCTGTTGCCAGGGTATTTTTCTATAATTCACCCTTCACACTATTAAATTCTTTTTTCGAGAACCGGTAAGAGATCGGGATTTAATATCAATCTGATAATTCTGCCAGAATTGTGTTTTTTACTTTCCATTACTATAGAAACCAGTTCCGAACATATAGTGTCTTTATTTGTTTCAAATTCTTCCTGTTTCAGAGTTCTGGTTTTATCAAGTATTTCGCTGACTTTGCTTATTTTCGCCTCTATTTCGCTCCAGGACATATTTCCTTTACTCATTTTCTCTGAAATCTTTGCAAGTAATTCATCTTTCTTCTCTCTATATTCTCTGTCAGGAATATTTCTTGCTATTTCCAGTATTTCCATGAGTTTTTTCATTTTCTTTCCCTGTTCTGTGCTTTTTTCCCTGTCTTCCGGCCTGTTTTTCTCTTCTCCTTTAAAAATATCGGCAGGCCGATAGTTATTTATAATATTTTTCTGTTCCTCTGTAAGTATATTATTTACCTTATCAGAAATTACCTCTGCTTTTTCTTTACATGGCTCATCTATGGATTTCATTTCTTTTTTTAGTTCTCTCAACTTTGCGAACATTTCTTCTGACGGGTCGGTATTTTTTGCCAGTTCATCGTTTATAGTTCTTAAACCGTCACATATCTGTGTTTCTACGGCATATTTTTTACTGTCCATTTCTTCTTTTATTACTTTTGCCTCTTTTATTAAAGGAATAAGTTTTTTTACCTGTTCCCCCGTCAATTTTAAGTCCTTTATAAGGTAAAGGGATTCCATCAGCATTACCTGTTGTTTTATATCGTTACGACCGGTTTCTTTTTCCTGTGCCATAATTTTTCCGTTGTAAGACACAATAAAACAGATAGTAGCCAGAAAGAATATAATTACTCCGATAATAATTTTAGATTTTTTCATAAAAATCTGCCTCCTTACATTTGTTAGATTTGTTTTTATTCTACCTTTATTTTTCTATACCAACAAGTTTTTGATAATAAGAGGCGTAAATTTTGTAATAACAGGTAGTAATGGGGGTATAAAAAATAACAGGGTTTGACGAAACAGACCCTGTTATTTTAATTTATGTTATAGTTAGTTTCATAACTATCCATAAATAATGACCTCGTAATGCGTAAAGCGTAATGCGTGATGCACAGGGATTAAACCCGTCACGCGTCACGCGTTACGTGTCACGACGACTTAAATTCTAATAAGTTATGAAATACACTATAAGTAGGTAAGTAATATCTTATTCTTTTCACTTTTCACTTTTATATCCTGTGAATTTACTTGCTTCTTCTTCGGATTTCTGTTATAATTTTAAATGGATCGCTGTAAATATTCTGTTGCCAGATATTCTTTTGCTGCTGGTTATAAAGGGAGAGTGTTGATAAAAATGGATAAAGTAAATCAATTTTTCCTTCAGAATGCAATGAAAGGAAATGTAATTTCAACCACTATTTCTGCTAAAGATTTAAAGGGTGGGAAAACTGATGCAAAGGAAGATGCCAGATTTTCTACCAGAGGCCCGGCAAAGGGCAAAGAAGGTGAAGCAGCTAAAAAAGATGTAAATCTCCAGGATTTACAGTCTAAATATAATCTTCAAAAAGATAATGTTGAACAGACTCCCGAAAAAGCTATAAAGAAATTTTTTGGGAAAGCAGATGAACTATATGAAACAGCTCAGAAATCCGATCCGAATGTAACAAAAAGCGGCCAGACCAAGGAAACAAAGAATAAAGATGTCAGAGCAGGTGGTTATAGATTTAAATTTTCCACTAAGGGAGGAAAATTACTCCTTTCAAAAGGGACAATGAAATGGCTCAGAAATGAACCGGGTAAAATGCAGGATTTTCATAAGATGCTTCAGGGGCAGTTTGTCCAGACTCAGGAGGTGGATATCAGAACTGCAAGGCAGATACTCGACGGAGTTACGAGACAGCTCAATGATATTGCCGCACAGCTTTCCATGCCTGATAGCCAGCAGATAATGAATTGCCTCAGTGTTCTTTCAGATCTTATCTCTTCATTTGTAAATTTCGATACAAAAAATAAAATGAAGAAAATGAAAGATAAAGCCAAGGCTGCTATGAAAGGCACTCAATATGATGAAATGGAAGGTGAAGAAGGGGAAGGCGGAAAATACGGTGACATGAAGAAGCTGGGCCAGAAACTTGCATGGTTCCAGAACCTTGAAGGAATGGTTCAGACAGAATTAGAACAACTTACCTATGACCCGAGAGCAGGAGATAGAAGAAAATTTTTACGTAAAGCTCTTACCATAGTAGCCGATATAAAACTTAAACTCCTCTCACAGAGCGCAAAAGAATTAGAAGCCATGCAACAGTAATAATACCGCTTTTTTTACTCTTTTGGTTTTCTAAATAAAATTCCCCGTGATAATTCTTCTGTTTTGCTTTTTGAAAGAAGCTTTTCTCTTCTTTTTTGAATTATTTCCTCTGCAGAAATTGTTTTAGATATCTTTTTTACAGGAATTTTTTCCGCTGATTTGTGAGTATCGATTTTCTCCGCCGGTTTATTTATCTCAGGTATTATTGCTGCGATTTCCGAAATAGAAAGTTCGGAAGTCCTGTAGTTTTTCATGCTCCTGTTCTTTGACGTTTCCGTAACAACAGGTAATCCTCTCAGATGCTGGATTAATTGCTGCCCTGTAGCTCTGAGTCTGTCTGAATAGATTTTACTTAAATTCAGGCATATTTCCGGATATGTCTGTAATATATTCAAAAAGTCATTTTTATTCATACAATAAAGTTCGCACGGTTCTAGAACAGCTCTGGCGCAGGCAAATCTTGTGGCATTATCCAGTATGCCCATTTCCCCGAATATATCTCCTTTGCACAGAGAAGCCAGTACTTCGAATTTCTTTTTTTCTTCATCTATATATTTGTAAATGAGAACTTTTCCTGATTTTATTATATAGAGTTCT
The DNA here is from genome assembly GCA_029555925.1 of Bacillota bacterium. The sequence continues at coordinate 8,597 of JAKPQU010000031.1, read as the reverse complement.
TCAGATATATCATCCTCTTCGAATATTACAGAATCAAGAGGTACTTTTTTCTTTTTTAGAAGGGGCGATATTTTTTTTATCTTACTCGTAGATAAAACACCAAAAAGATTGGTAAAGCCTATTATGTCAGATTTGTTTGCAGAGGCCAGTATCTTTTCCTGTTCTTCTATTCTGTCATTTACTATTTCCAATGGTTTTAATGTTTCACATATACAGATAAATTTATTTTTATTCTGATACCTTTTTATATATATGGTCTTCAGAGAGTACATCTGAGCCAGTTTATCGTAGATAGCATCCTGAATTTTTTCTATTATACCCGGAATCTCGTCTATCTCAACTGAAGTGTATTCTATACTGCTATCCATAAAGATCTCCTTTCAATATTACGTAAAATATAAAAATTCTTTTTTTTTCAGAAAAGTCCTTTTAATTAAATTTTTTTTTAAAGGAGCTTTTTCCTGTACTGAAGAATAATAATTTCATTATGAACAGAGTAATTGTTATTATAACTATTTTCTTTATGACAGGTATCATTATAACCTCTTTTCTGAAGATATCGTCTGCCGTAATCTTTATTTTATTATTCTTTTGTTTGATTTTCTCGGTACTGGCTCATATGAAAAATTGGTCTCTGTTCAAATATATTATAATGGCAGGTTTTTTTCTATCAGGTTTTCTGTACGGACAGGTTGCGTGGCATGAAGTTGCCGTCAATTCGTTGGCCGGCCTGGAAAATAATATACTGGTTCTTGAGGGAATAGTACAGGGGGATAATATATTTGATGCTGATAAAACTTATTTTACTATTGATACATACAGGGTTTTTATTTACGATAAAAGTTATCATATAAGCCAGAAAGTTAGAGTCAGAGTAGAAGGGAAGAGGGACATTATTACCGGTGAGAGAGTAGTTCTGAAAGGTATTCTTCTCCTTCCTACTGACAGAAGGAATCCGGGGGATTTTTCTTACAGAGATTATCTTTTAAGAGAAGATATTCATAATATTATTCATGTGAATTCTTTTGATGATATAAAGGTTCTGGATTACGTAAGCGGTGATTTCCTGTCCAGGTATGCTGCAATGATTAGAAGGAAATCTGTCCTTATCATATCGGAACTGCTTCCCGGCCGGGAAGGTTCTCTGCTGGCCGGTATGGTACTTGGCACCAGAAGTTCCGTAGGTGAGGATCTTATAAAAGATTTTCAGTCTACAGGTACATTGCATATACTTGCTGCTTCCGGTTCCAATATATCTATTTTACTGGTAATAATAATTTTTACAGGAGAAATATTAAAGATTTCCCACAGAAAGAGTGCTGCAGTCTGCATACCTGTTGTAATATTCTATGCTTTTATTGCAGGAGGAGAACCGTCTATAATGAGGGCTTCAGTCATGAGTATCGTAGTTCTTGCAGGTCTTATCATAGAAAAGGAACCTGATTTACTTGTTTCCGTTTTTGCCTCTGCTTTTTTGCTGCTCATACTGAACCCTCTCGGACTTTATGATACAGGTTTTTTACTTTCCTTCGGTTCCGTTCTCGGCATAATATGTTTTACCCCGCCTTTACAGAAAGTTTTTGCTTTTATTCCTTTCAGGGACGCAAGAAACTGTCTCTCTGTTTCACTTGCTGCCCAGCTGGGAGTTGCTCCCGTAGTGGTCTATTATTTTAACGAACTGTCTCTTGTTGCGGTATTTGCAAATTTAATGATTTTTATGTTCGTTGCATGTGCTCTTATAACAGGAGTGTTTATGTTGCTTGTTTATCCTCTGTCTTCCTTCTGTGCAATAATACTTGCCAGAGTATCGGGTGTACTTGTTGATTATATAATTTTTATTGTAACTTTTTTATCTAAAATGCCTTTTGCTTCTGTAAACTTACCTTCTCCATCGTTATGTTTTATTTTGTTTTATTATGTTTTTATTTTTCTTATAGTTTCTATCATTCAACATTACAGATACTGGAGGGATTATGTTGAAAAAACATGTGGTTTTGTTCTTACCGGAGGCAGAATTATTCTTATAGTTTCAATAATTTTTCTCTTTTTTATATGGTATCCTGTAGTTGTTCCTTCACCTCTCATGGTTGTATTTCTGGACGTGGGCCAGGGGGATAGTATTTTTGTAAAACTTCCTGAAGGAAAATGTTTTTTAATAGACGGAGGTAAAGCAGATGAGTATTATGATACCGGTAAAAGAGTGATAATTCCTTTTCTTAAAAGATATGGTATAAGGCAGATAGATGGTATTTTTCTTACTCATGCCGATAATGATCATCTCGGAGGACTTATTGAAGTTCTAAAAAATGTCAGGGTTATGGCAATTTATGACGGATTGGATTTTGACGATAAAAACAGAATGTACAGGGAATTTTTATATCTTGCCTGCAAGAAGGGTATAAACTATTACAGACTTTCCGAAGGAAATAAATTATATTTTCATGAAGGAGTTACGTTCGAAGTGCTTAATCCTTCAATTCCATTGATTTCTTCAGAAAATCATCTGAATGAAAACAGTCTCGTCTTAAGAATTTTTTGGAAAAAAATATCTTTCTTGCTGACAGGGGATATAGAAAAAAAAGGAGAAGAAAGAATAATGTTAAATTCTTCTGAGTGTCAGATTTTAAAAGTGTCCCATCATGGCAGTAACAGCGGGACATCCAGGGAATTTTTACAGAAGATAAAGCCGGAAGTAGCTGTTATAAGTGTGGGCAATAAGAACCCCTACGGTCACCCTTCGGTTTATACGATTGAGAGGTTAAATATTTTTTCCGGTGCAGTTTACAGGACAGATTATTGTGGCGCAGTTACTGTTATCTCGGATGGTAATGGCTATAAGGTTATAACGGTCAAAAATTTAAAAGACAGGAGTGACTATTATGAAATACATCAAAACTGAAGATTCTGTTTATGTAGTAAAACTGGAGAAGGGAGACGGTGTCGTATCAAGTCTGACATCTCTCTCAGAAGAACTGAATATTAATTTTGCCACAGTTTCAGGTATTGGTGCCGTAAAGGATCCTCATATAGGATATTTTGTTGTTAATCAGAAGAGATATATAGAAAAAAGATATGAAGGAAATTTTGAACTCCTCAGTCTGAAAGGAAATATTACCATTAAGGAAGGAAAACCTTCCTGTCATATTCATGTTATTTTAAGTGATGCCGAGTTCAAGACTTTCGGAGGACATCTGCTGGATGCAGACGTTACTGTCACTATGGAAATAGTAATCAAACCGTTAAAGGTAGATGTGGAAAGAACAATGGACGGAGACACTTCTCTCTATCTGTGGAAAATTTGATAGTCGTGAAAAGTGAGAAGTGAAAAGTGAAGAGTGAGCAGGCTTACCCTGCGCGTCACGCGTTACGCGTTACGCGTTACGAGAAAGAAACATTATGTCTGAAAAATTAAAATATAAAGTCATAGGACTTGATTGTGCGGAAGAGGTTTCTGCCCTCAGAGATACTGTAGGAAAACTTCCTTTTGTTAAAGACCTTCAGTTCGATATATTGCAATCTGCCATGACTGTTACCGTAGATAGTGCTTTCCCGGTAGAAGATGATATAGTGAAATCCGTAAGAGAGGCAGGTCTTGAAGCTTTCCCCTGGACAGACCATTGCTGCTCCTGCGAAGGGACAAAAATTCCGCAGAATAAAGACGGACGTTTTATTATGTGTGTTATCTCTTTTGTGTTTTTACTTTCTGCTTCAGTTTCTCACGGGATAATCCATCGAAGTATTATAGATGCTTTTGTATGCGGTGAAGCTATGTCTCATCATGTTTTTCCCCTTATCTCCATTATTTTATATATAATTTCTATGATTTTTTCTGTCTGGTATATAATTCCAAAGGTTTTTATGTCTGTGAAACACCTCAGACTCGATATGAATGTCCTTATGACTCTTGCCATGGCAGGAGCTGTCGTCATAGGCCAGTGGTTTGAAGCTGCAACGGTTGTATTTTTATTTGCCCTTGCCCAGCTTCTGGAAGCATGGAGTGTTGGGAAAGCTGGAAAGGCAATAGAAGCCCTTATGGAACTTTCTCCTCCCATGGCCCGATATCTCTGTCCCCATGACGGAGATATTTTAGAAAAACCTGTTTCCGAAGTTCCTGCAGGCGTTACAGTACTTGTACGGCCGGGGGAAAAAATACCTCTTGACGGGATTGTTACAAAGGGCTCCGGTACTGTCAATCAATCTACTATAACAGGCGAGTCAGTGCCTGTGAAAAAGGAATTCGGTATGGAAGTTTTTGCAGGTACTATAAACGAAGAAGGAGCTTTTGAGTTTAAGGTAACTAGAACATCCGGTGATACAACCCTTGCCAGAATTACCCGTATGGTTGAAGAAGCCAGGGGGAAACGTGCTTTTTCAGAACAGTGGGTGGAAAAATTTGCCAGGTACTACACACCATCTATGATTTTTTTATCTCTGCTCATAGCTTTAATACCTGCTCTGTGGTTCAGATTGCCATGGTATGATAGTCTGTACAGGGCTCTTGTAATCCTTGTAATCTCCTGCCCCTGTGCACTGGTTATATCCACACCTGTAAGCATTGTTGCAGGTCTTACATGCGGTGCTAGAAATGGTGTTCTTATCAAAGGTGGCGTTTATCTTGAAGCTCCTGCCACTATCTCTGCTATAGCTCTGGATAAAACAGGTACCATAACCCGCGGTAAGCCGGAAGTAGTGCATATTGTTCCTTTTAAGGACTGTACGGAGGAGTTTATCCTCTCCAGAGCGTCTTCTCTTGAAATTCACTGCAAACATCCTCTGGCAAAGGCGATTCTTGAAAAAACCCTTGATAAAGCTATAAGATTTACTCCATGTGAAAAATTTAATCTGATTAAAGGAAGAGGCATAGAAGGATATATAGAAGAAAATCTTTACTGGATCGGGAATCAGAGTCTTATGGAGAAATTTTTAGACGATTCTTCGGTAAACAAGAAAATAGAAGAAATGGAAAAAGACGGCCATTCCGTAGTGGTAATCGGTAATGAAAAAGATGTATGCGGACTTATCTCTATATCGGATATGATAAAATCCGATACGACATCTGTTATAAAATCTCTTAAAGATCTGGGGGTTAAAAAGATAGTAATGTTAACCGGTGATAATGAAGGAACGGCCAGGCATGTTGCCGGCGCTACCGGTCTTGATGATTTTAAAGCGTTCCTCCTTCCTGAAGATAAAGTCAGGAATGTAGAGGAAATGGTACGGGACTTTAAATATGTGGCCATGGTCGGAGACGGTGTGAATGATGCTCCTTCTATGGCAGTGGCTACTCTGGGGATTGCCATGGGAGACATAGGGAGTGATGTAGCTATCGAAGCAGCCGATATAGTCCTTATGTCAGACGATCTCGGAAGACTGCCATGGCTTATAAAACATTCCAGAAATACTCTGGCAATAATAAAAACAAATCTATATTTTGCCATTGGTCTGAAGGCCCTTTTTATGGCTCTTGCTCTGGCCGGCGTTGCTACTCTGTGGATGGCAATACTTGCAGATACAGGCGCTTCTCTTCTTGTTATTTTTAATTCTTTAAGATTGTTAAGTAAAAGATCTTAAGAGGTGAGTCGTGAGTCGTGAGTCGTGAAAAGTGAAAAGTGAGTATGTTGAAGCATGTATTCACGCGTCACGCGTTATGCGTCACGCGTCACGATTCTTATTACCTGTTTTGGACAGTGTAAATTGAAACGATCAGTTTTTATAAAATTTTTCACTAAAACTTAATAAAAAGTAAGCAAATTACTTTTATTATTACTGTAATTTTGTTATAATTTTAGTATAGAATTTGCTTTTGAGGAGAATCAAAATAATATCATGAGCGATAGTAAAGAACATGTAAATCCTGAAAATATGGAAGAATTGGAAGAAATTTCTGATACAGATGAAGATTCCTCTTCTGAAGAGATTATTGAACATACGGCAGAAGGTAAAAAGAGAATTGTAAGAAAGAAACGTCCTGTAATTAAAGAGGCCGGAACAAGACGTGTTAAATACAGTACAAAAAGATTGTCGAAAGATAAACTTGAAGAATATCTGGAATCCCGTGCAGACGGAAAGAAAAGAAAAATTATAATCAAAAAAATTCAGAAAAAAGAATCTTCTCCGGTACCGGCAGAAGTGACTGAAAATGAAATAGAGATAGTTGAAACAGTCGAAGAAGTAAGGGAAGATGCCCATGAAGAAGTAATGGAAGAAGTCCATGAAGGAGGTTATATAGATCTTGCCTCCGATTATGCACTTCCCAGTTCCGAAGGCGGAACTGCAGACGAACCTCTTCCTCCCGACTGGAAAGAGAAAAAAATTTCTTCCTATAAAAAGAAAGCAGAAGGCCCGCCTGTATTGAAACCTTTTGAAGAAGGACATGTTTTATCTGAAAGATATGAAATAATTGATAAAATCTATGAAGATATAAACGGAGTGCTTTATAAAGTAAAGGACGTGAAGGAAGAAGATGACAGGAAAAAGATAAAATCAATAAAAGAAATACAGTATATTCCCGGAGAAGGTATTTCTGAAGAAATTACCATTGATACTTTGAAAAGACTTGAGAGAATGACGTCTTTCCTGAAAGATGTAGATCATGGGAATCTTTCGAAAATATATGATTACTTCTCTGTTATAGAAAATAAACAGGTAAGATTTTTTACTGTAATGGAATATATTGAGGGAAATACCCTGGAAGAAATGCTTAAAGTCTATGTAAAAGAAGGAACTCCTATACCGGTAAAAACAATTTTCGGAATAATGGAGAAGATCTGTGAAGCCCTTGATTATCTTCACAATAAAAAGCCTTTCCCTATAGGTTTCGGTGATCTGAAACCTTCAAATGTAATGATGGCTCTTGACGGAAGTATAAAGTTTATAAATTACGGAATAGGCAGTTTTTCGATACCGATAAGGACGGAACCATTCAGAGCCGCGGCACTTTAGGTTATGCTGCTCCGGAACAGAGAGGCGTAGATTTTACCAATACGAAAGCAGATATTTTTGCCCTGGGTGTAACAGTTTATTATATGCTTACCGGTGTTGATCCCGAGGAATACCCCTATGAATTCAAACCTTTAAGAAAACATAAGAGGTTTGTATCTGAAAAAGTTCAACGTTTTGTAGACAGATGCCTTGCCATTAACCCTGATGACAGACCTGATATAGAGGCAGTAAAGAAACTCATTAAAAAAATGGATCTCCATGAACTGGATCTTTCTTCAGTTCTTAAGAAAAAGGAAGAAGAAATAAAGAAGCAGGAAGAAGAGGCAAGAGAACCTGAACCTCCTCCTCCTCCTGCCATATCTCAGGAAAAGGTTGAAGAAATCATAACTGATTTCAAGGCAAAGAATCCTTTTATAGCTTCCGGTTACGGGATTGTATCGATTATAGTTCTTATTTTAATACTTTCTTACTGTATCAGCGTTGGCTCCAGCTTTATCTCTAATTTACCGAGAACAGGCAATTTCCTTTATCTTACATCAGGCTCCAGCAAGGTTATTTCAGAGTTAAACCTTCGTGATAATAAATTCAGAGATTTTATTACTTTACCACAGAATGCCGGGCCTGTGACCTGTTGCAAAAGAAATAAGACCCTTTACTGCTACAGTCCGACAAATAGTGTACTCTATGAAATTGATATAAACAAAAAAAACATTTTGAGGGAAAAGAAATTGGTTCAGGGTATTTCCTCTATTATGATTTCTCCTGATGAAAATTTTATTTATGCATTTAATGAGATTACAAAAAATCTTTATTTTATCAGAATGGAAGATTTTAAAGAAGGCAGAAGCCCTGCAAAACTGGATATGTCGCCATCTCACGTAGCAGTATCCCTTTCAAAAGACAGGCTTTTTATAACTTGTGAAAAAGATGAAAGTGTAATTGTTTTTGATACTGTAAATTTTGTCGTCAGAAAGGTATTAAACTTTAAAGGGCAAAAGCCAGCATGTGCTGCAGGTAATAAAGATAAAGCTTTTGTGTGTCTCTCTGCTAAAAATAAAATTGCTGTTATTGATTTAAAGTCAGGTAATATATTAAAAGAATTACCGGTAAACGGTGAACCTGCAAATGTGTTATTAAATCCGAAAGAACCTGAAAAACTTTATGTTCTCACCGGTAAACCCGGTTCTATAATAATTTTCGATATAAAATATGAAAATATCGGAAATATATCTGTGCCGCAGAAATTTATAGGATTTAATGTAAATAAATCTATATTTTGTGATGGGAAAATTTATATAATGGGAGAAAATACTTATATAAAATCTTCTCCTCTCGGGATATATGTTATTTCTTCCGGAAATTTAACAGGTGTAAATAGTAATTCTGTATTTAATTTTATGGACTTCGTGGAGTTATAATCGGCAATCGGTACACTGTGCTTTTCTTAGTACCGTAACAGGTAAAAGGGTATCCATAAAAAGCTTCTGACTGGCAGGCTCTAGAGAAGAAAAATTCGTTTTTTCTATAGTATTAGAAATTAACCAGTGGTTAATTTATTGTCTGTAAAACAAATTAAATAAGGCAAATTATTTTTCTTCGTAAGAGCCTGGCAGGCAGAAGCTGATAAATGGTTACTAATTTACCTGTAGCGGTAC
>JAKPQU010000027.1 GCA_029555925.1 Bacillota bacterium | reverse complement strand
GCTATCCATTTCCCGTCAGGAGACCAGGTGGGATGTCTGTCATTTGCTGTATCCCTCATTGTTAACTGATAAAGTCCCGTTCCGTCTGAATTCATTACAAATATCTGCCAGTTCCCTCTTCTGTTTGAAGAAAAAGCTATTTTCTTTCCGTCAGGCGACCAGGCAGGTTCTGTCTCTATATCAGGTACTTTTGTAAGATCATGAAAACCGCTCCTGTCTGTATTGATAATCATCAAATCCATATCATTCCCTTTTTTTGTAGGAACAGGTATTTTAAAGTTTCCCATCGGTGTTGTTATCTGTGTATGTCCTTCTGTAAATTGTTCGTAGTAATTATCAGGAAGTCCCAGACAGCTTGAAGAGTAAACTATTTGATTTTTTCTCGGAGACCACACAGGCTGTGTATCATCCCATAAATCATTTCTCTGTTCCGGTAAAAGATAGGCAAAATCCGGATCAATTTCAATCTCTTTTTTTGAATTATATGTAAGCTGATAAAGCCCTGTACCATCATTATTCATTATAAATATTTCATAATCTCCGTCTCTGTTCGAGGAAAAAGCTATCTTTTTTCCGTCATAAGACCAGGTACTCTCTCTGTCCTGAGAAGGGTGATTTGTAAGATTTTTTGTTTCTTTTGTTTTTAAATCCATTATATATATATCGGTATTTCCACCCTGCTCTGATGTATAGGTTATTTTTTTTCCGTCAGGAGACCACCGGGGATATATATTTTTTGTATTTTCTTTCGCAGAATAAGTGAGCCTTTCCATTTTCGACCCGTCTGGTTCGAGTAAGAAAAGTTCTTCCTTATTACCCTGGGGACAGGTGCATATTATTTTTGAAGGATAGGGAAAAGACGGAGGGCGGGTGCTTAACCAGAAATATACAGGTATGGCACATATTATAAGGGCTATAACAATCAGTGACAGATATGTCCGAACTATCTGTATGATCAGAGGTATAACTGTATTTGAAACCTTTCTTTCTTCCAGTTCAAGAGGAGGAGGTTCTTTTTTCTTTTCTTCCTCTTCAAAATGGAAAGAACCGCCTATGAGTTTGTATTTTGGCTTTTCAGAATTACTCGTTTCCTGCTTCGGAACAGGTGGTAATGGAGCAGGAGATTCATCATCGTCAAAAACAAACTGGCCTCCACTTACGAGATTTTTTTGCTCTTTTTCTTTATCATTCATAGAATTTTATATTATCCTTATAAATACATAAATAATGAGCTCGTGACGCTTACGCGTCAGAGGAACAAGATTTTTATTACATGTTTATGCTCATATCTGTAGATTTATGCTCACTACAGTAAGACATTATCTATAAATATAAGACAGATGGATGGAAAAATCCTTCCTGTTTCATAAATATTTCAATAATTATAGTTCCTTTTATTTACTATCTAACAGACATGACCGGAGCGGTCACAACCAAATATGAAAATCAACATCCAGTGAAGTTGCAAACTTCATCATTTTCATATAAATTTTTTATTTATAAAAGATTAAAGCGAGATACTATTGGTTATAAAATTTGTTAGTGAGTAGTATAGTGCCACAATGATTAAGATGTGTGTTATTGCGAGGAGCGATAGCGAAGAAGCAATCCCGTCGTATAAGCTTATACCAGTGGGATTGCTTCGCTTCGCTCGCAATGACGAAATTTACCTATCAAAATCATCGTGGTTAATTAGTAGGTTTTATACTCACTGCTCACTATTTATAGAATTTTGCTAATTTCGAAAAAATTCGGATAGAACGAAGTAACTTCAGTGATTTATTGAAGATATTAAAAAAAACTAAATAATCCAAACAATTTGTTGATAAGTAATTTAAAAAAATGTTATAATTAAAATGCCAGAGTGGATGGATTTTAAAGATTAAAAATTGAGAGGAGGAGTTGCCTGACTTTTATCGGTCAGGATATTTATGGATAACATAGAAAATACCAAAAAGACGGAAGAAAATACCCCGGAAAATACTGAAGAAGTTTCTAAACCTTCTGAAAAGGAAGAGATTAGAGGATACAAAGACTTTACTGACGCTTATTGTCCTGAAGGGGAACAAAAATTGCCTCCCGATGAATATCACCTGTTGAAAAATGACTTCGCTCAGATTAATAACAGGGGATTTAAATCCTTTCAGGAAAGTACTCCGGGAAGAGAAATTGACTGGATTGGCCTTTATATGGGTTCTCGCTACGGAACTGTTATTACGACAGATGAAAAAGGAATACCTCAAGTTAAAACCTCGGGTAATGAATTTACTCCACAGGGGGAGAAACGTATTCAGCGCTTTTTTATCGGTCTGCGCGGTGAAGTGGCTACAAAAGATTTTTCTGTTCAGTCAGTAAATCTTTCAGGTAATGATACAATAGTCAAAGAATTTGAAGTTAATTCTGCAGGATACAAACTTATAAAGAATATCATTGAAGATGCACAGAAAAAAGGTGAACAGGTACAGCGTAAAATAGACGAAGAAGATGAACCGTTCTTTCCCTTCTATCATTCACCTGAAAAGAATGTTCTTTCTATGAACAGGAATATAGAAGAAGGTGTAAACCTGGACCTTGCCGTTAATCTTGTTGCCAATGCCAGGCAGGTAGTCAAACAGGAAATGGGGGCAAAGGTAAAGGATATAAAGGTTGCTTTCTTCAAGATTGCCGATGTTATGGAATATTCAGATACAGATGATAATATAATTGATACTGTAACACCAAGGGTAGGAATTTCTATTCAGATAGAAACAAAAGATAATAATAAAGCCTTTGGTGCTATAAGAGGTGCTATGGGAGGAACGGAAATACTGAAACGTGATGAAGCGGATAAAGATAAAGACTATGTAGATATAGTCAGGGCTCTTGCAAAAGAGGTAAGTAAAGATGCCATAGATCTTGATAGAGCCCAGTCAACGTCAATACTGGGTTCCGAATGCCCCGTAGTCCTGAGCAGCGGTGTCACTGGTGTTCTTGCTCATGAGGTTTACGGTCATTCCTCAGAAGCAGATGTTATAATAACAAATAAAAAGACAAAAGCTGCGGAGATAAATCTTAAAGGTCGCATAGGAGGACAGGTTTCGGAAAATACGAAGTTTAATATTATTGATACAGGCTTATGTAATTTTGATGTGGGGAAAAAGAAGATCAGAAATGCCTTCGGCAGTGTAATCGTTGACGAACATGGAACTATACCGAAGAGAACTGCTTTGATTCAGGATGGTGTTCAGAAACTGGTTCTGAATTCCAGATATACCAGAAATGAGATAATGGATGGTCTAACAGGAGATATAAGGGAGGAAATGGTAAAACATGGCCTTTCAGGTAATGTGAGAACTGAGAAATATGATAAGCCTCCTCTTGTCAGAATGACCAATACTTATATATTGCCAGATGATGAAAATGGTAAAGATAAGCTTGAAGATATTATAGCTCTTGTTCCGAAATCCAAAAAAGGTGTTTATCTTAAAACCTGTGACGGCGGATGGGTGGAAACAAATACGGGAGAATTTCAGATTTCAGGACGCCTCGGATTTTTGATTGAAAATGGTGTCCTTACCGATAAACCTATAAGAGATATAAAAATAAGCGGTAATTTGAATAAATTCGGTGCAAAGATAAAGCATATAGGCAGTTCAAAGACTATGGACAGGGTATTTACAGGCTACTGCGGCAAAAGAGGCCAGATGGTGCCTACAGAAAGCGGAGGCCCTATACTTTATGTGGAAGATGTGAAACTTCAGGGCGGAGGTAAACGTTATTTTGAAAGAACTGTAAGGGAATATCTCCGTCAGCATGAAGAGATTGAAAAAGGTATGAGGTCAAAAGATAATATTTATATTCGTGAGGTTGATGAAGACAGTGATATGGATCTTACTGATCAGGAAAATCTCTGTGTTGTCACTACCTCCCTTCCTTTGGAAAAAGAAGTAAGAATTCTTCTTGGTAAAGATATTAATTCTGATTATCTATTGGGACTGGAAGGAGATATTATCAAGAATACGGATGTTTATGACCGTTAATTCTATCCAAAGGAGGTTGTTATAATGAGTTCAAGGAAAAAAGAATGTGACCTGGAGAGTTTCAGCCATGTAAAAGGCAGAGAATTAAAAAGGCTTAATCAGGCAATAACTAAAGCCAGCAGCAAACTTTTGAAGGAGAAATATGGTAAAATCGGGGAGAAGGATTATGGAAAGATTAAAGGTTATCATATGTGGGTTACTTCTACAGTAAATATTCTGAGCTCCATATTTTCTTCCAGGTGGGAAAGACTCTATCAGAAGAGGGAAGATCTCGCTTCTTTCAGAGCGTTGAAAGAGAGAAGTCGTTTTGATATATATGACAGTGGTATCAGACGGTTTTTAAAGAAATATCCCTATAGCCACTGGAGTAATTCTGTAATAAAATTATTACAACTCAATGATTTTCAGTCCCTTTTTATGGAACATGTAGATAATTTTTTGAACTGGCTCAGGTATTTTGGTACCATTAATAAAAGAGGTGAAGTCTATCTGAATTATCTTGACAGAGCGGTAGACATAGCCAGAACCTATTCTGAAAGAGATGAAGATGACCTCCATGATGATGACCTTGTAAGGTTATATGCCTATTTGAAATCCTGGGAAGATCAGGAAGAACTGGATGAATTCATAGAGGATATGGACAAATTTTTTGACCGTACCATAGAGCTTTATATTGAAGGCCCAATAAAACTCTATCTGAAACTTTCAAAGGATAAGTATCTTATTATATTTAAAGCCCTTACGGCAGAAAGTCCCAATGAGCTTCCTTATATAGATGAAGACCAGAAGGAAATAATGGAAGTTAATGATGATGTTTATGAGATGATAGAAGAAGAGATGCATGAAGATACAGGCTTTTTATACAATATAGTGGAACTGCTCAAAAAAGCCCGTGAGAATTATATAAAATCTCTTAAAGAAGATGTCAATAAGCTGAAGTTTCTTTTCCCGACGCAGGAATTGAGGCGTCAATTTATCAGGAAATATGAATGTGGATTTATTTTTAAAGAGAATAATCCATGGCTTGGTTCACTGGACAATGAAAACCGTATGTATTAAAGATTTTATAATTTCTACTCTAATATGTATTGTAATTTATTCTGCAGCAGGATGCCGGAAGGATACTGATAATATTCCTACCGGCATACCTGTGCAGGATGCAACAATGACCTGGATGTCATCTCTTGATGAAGCCAGAAAGGAAGGTATAAAATCCAGGAAATTATTAATGATCCATTTTTTTACCACATGGAGTGACTGGGATAAAAAGATGGAGAGAGAAACCTATAGCTATTATAAGGTTGTAGGATTAAGCAATCATTTTGTCTGTGTCAAAATAGACCTGGATAAAAATCCTGCTTTACAGGATTCATATGGTATATCAGGAACTCCTACCATAGTTTTTGAGGATCCTGTAACTGGAAAAAAGGTTTATAAAATTGAAGGTATAAGAGACAGACATGAAATGACCGATGAGATGAATAAAATGACTTCTTATAAAGTTGAAGGAGAGGACAAGTAAATGAATGAGGAAAGATGGGAAGATCTGGTAGATAAAATAGACAGTAAATTTGGTATAGAAAGTTATACCAAAGAAGACTTATATAAAGTTCTTGACAATGGAGAAAAACGTAAGCATGGATATAAACAGGTTATGGTATTTACAGGTCGTCAGGGAAAAATGAAACTTGAACGTATTTCCAAACCTGTTGTTATGGATAAAAAGGTTTTTTACAGTGGAAAGAAATCCGATGCCAGAGTAGATTATGTATACTCCGAGAAAGATTTTGCCCATAAGGTTGTTGCATATCAATGGGACGGTAAAGAGTGGCATGAAATAGATTTCAGAATGCCCTGATGACTGTGATTTCCATAATGACTATTTGTTAATAAAGAGGAATTTTTTGTCAAATACTTTGTTGAAGAGTTGAAGTGGTGAATTTCTTTGTAGCCCTTCAACCTTTCAACCGTCCGGAAATTCAATCCAGAAGTGCTGAAGCCTTAACAAAATATCCGGAACTTTTCATCTACTTTATATATTTGCAGCTCTTTTCTTCTATAACCAGGCCTTGAGTGCTGAAGCCTTATAAAATATCCGGAACTTTTCGTCTACTTTATATATTTCACAGCTCTTTTTTCTATAACCAGTCCTTTCCCCTCATCTTTTTGCCGGATTTTCATATATCTTTGATCTACCCATTCTATAATGCCCTCACATGTCTGGTTGTCAATAAATTTAAGAACAACAGAATGCCGTTCTTTTATTTTTCTGTTAATATAAGCTTCACTGGGGGTTGTTCTGGCTTTTTTTCTATCGTTAGGTTTAAATTTATCAGGTTTCTGCAGGGGTTTTCTTGTTGATTTTTTATCAGTTTTTTCTTTTATTTCAGAGGTTTTCTTCTCATAAACACCTTTGAAATCCGGGTTTATCCACATTTTACCCATATAAGCTCTCCTTTGCCGGTATGTTATTTTACTGTGTATTTTAACAGAAAGAGAGTAAAAACTCAAGTTTCTTTTTGGCCGGGATTTATGTGAGAAGCGTAACACGTAATGCGTAACGCGTGACCGTAGGAATACATGCTTATGTTGTGACCGATGTTTTCACTATTTACCATCTATGTAAAATCACCTGTCACTTTTAACGCAATCCACTATGTTACTGGTGGCACTATGTTACTGGTGGCAGAAGGAGATTCATTTATTAATGTTGAACTCTCAATTTATATATAGCGACAAACCTTCCTCGCGTCACGCGTTACGCGTCACGCGTTACGCGTCACGCGTTACGATAGAAAGAGGATCATATATGAGAAAAATTATAGATTATAGAAGTGATACTGTTACTCTGCCCACTGAGAACATGAGAAAAGCCATCTTCGAAGCGCCTCTGGGAGATGATGTAATGGGAGAAGATCCTTCCGTGAATAGATTGCAAAAACTGGCTGCCACTCTTACCGGTAAAGAAGATGCTCTTTTAGTGACATCCGGGACACAGGGAAATCAAATCGCCATTAAATCCCATACAGCTCCGGGCGATGAGATTATTGTGGAAGAAATTTCCCATATATTTATTCATGAACTGGGGGGCTCTGCTGCCATTTCAGGGGTTCAAACAAAAGTATTACACGGGAAATATGGCATTATGGAGCCCGGAGAAATTGCCAGAAAAATCAATATAGAAGATGACCATATGGCCGGGACTAAATTAATATGTATTGAAAGTCCTCATTGCATGGCAGGCGGAGTGGTTATACCGCTGGAGGTAATGAAAGAATATCATGATATAGCCACGAAACATAATATTAAAATTCATCTTGATGGGGCAAGGCTCTTTAATGGAGGAACCTATCTGAAGAAAGATGTCAGAGAAATAACCCGGTATGTAGATTCTGTAATGTTCTGCCTTTCTAAAAGTTTATGTGCCCCTGTGGGGTCTATGTTATGCGGTACCCGGGAATTCATAGGTAAAGCCAGAAGAATTAGAAAAATGCTCGGTGGAGGTATGAGACAGGCCGGAATAATAGCAGCGCCGGGTATTGTTGCTCTCGAGGAAATGACTCAAAGGCTTTCTGAAGATCATGAACATGCACTGATACTTGCACGTGCTATAGCAGATATGCCGGGAATAACAATTGACCTGAATACTGTGCAAACCAATATGGTCTTTTTTAATATAAAAGATGCGCCTGTGTTTGTAAAAAAACTTGAAAAAGAAGGTATTCTCTGCTGGGATACATCAAAAGAAATGATAAGGCTTGTAACACATTATTATATTACAGAGGAAGATGTTTCATATACAATTGAAAAGTTCAGAGAGATTTTAAATGGGTGAGGCGTGAAAAGTGAAGAGTGATATGCTCACTGGTCACTGGTCACCGCTACTATGGGAAGGGTAAAATAAAATTTGCTGCCATGAGGAGTATTTTCTTTAACCCAGATGTTTCCTCCATGAGATTTTACGGCAAGTTTACAGAATGTAAGTCCTATACCGGTTGATGTGGTAATCCCGCATTCTTCTCTATCTAATTTAAAAAAGCTTTCAAAGATTTTTTGGCGATATTCTTCCGGTATACCTTTCCCTTCGTCAATTATACAGAATAATATCTTATTTTTCTTTTTCTTTGGTATAATTTTTACTGTAATAGTTCCGCCGGTGGAAGAATATTTAATTGCATTATCAATCAGGTTTGTCATTATTCTATAAAATAAATCCTTGTCTGATGGTACAATCAGATTAGCCGGTATTGATACTTTGAATTCAAGTTTCTTCTTTAATAATTTAATCTGCATTTCTTCTTTTATTCTTTGGAGAATTTCTCCGGGATTTACTTCTGTGAGTTTTAGCGTAAGTTTTTCTTCTTCCATTTTACTTATTTCAAGGAGGTTAATAACCATTCTTAAAATGTCCTGTGAACTTGTGTAAATGGATTGATATATTTTTGTTAACTTTGGATCGTTTACGGTATTGTTAACCTGTAAATACTCGGCATAGGACATTACACCGGTAAGGGGGCTCTTTAAATCATGCACTATCATTCTGGTCAGTCTTTCTTTAGTCTGTTCAAGTTCTTTCAATTTGCTGTTTTTTGCTTCCAGTTCAGTTAATTGTTCCTTGACCTGAATATATAGTCTTGAGTTTTTTATGGCTATTGCTACCTGATTACCTATTACATCAAGTAATTCAATATATTCTGTAAAATCTTCTTTTCGTCTGCTCCCTATGCTCATGATACCTATGACTTCATCTTTCGCTTTTAAAGGAATAGTTGCCATAGATAATAAATTTTCATTCAATACAAGCTGTCCTGTGAGTGATGAGGTTTCATTCAACCTGGCCATTACTGTTTTCCCTAGAGAAAGAGCTCTGGCTCTGCTTCCTCTGTCAGATTCAATGGTGAGTGTTTTCAGATTTTCAATCAATGTTTCACTTATACCGCTGGATGCTATTGGCAACAATTTTTTATGTTCGTCCATGAACATGATTAGAGCTACGTCAGATTTTGTTATACTTTTTACCTTTTCCAGAGTACTGGCCAGTATATCCTCTATATTAAGGGAACTGTTTATATCTTCGGATATTCTTGCTATAAGATTGAGTTTTTTTGTAGCAGGACTGACAAGTCTTGTTTTGCTTTCCTTTTTATAATCAAGGGTGAGTAAAATCGAATTGTTTTCAAAGATACCTGAATATTCCGTGACATTTACCCAGATTTTTTCGTAAATACCTGTGAATATGATAAATTCCTTAATCTGTAGTATAGATGGCATATCATATTTTTTATTTGCTTTATTAAGTCCTGAAATCAGGGATATGAAGGTTTCTTCTTTGAGTTCTATCCTTGAAAAACCTGTTATCTCTTCAAATTTTGTATTTACTGCAATAAAACGACCTGTATTTCTATGAATTATAGCAAGACCTTTTTCCGATGCTTCAAATAGATATTGCTGATAACTTAGAAAATCATTCAGATCGTCTATTCCCATATGGTAAGATTCTTTGAGGTTGGTAAAGAATGAATTTTTATCCTGGTAAAGAGCCGGGATAATAGATGTGTCTTTTTGTTCTGAAACTTCTGACAACAGATTATTACCACAGCTTCTGCAGAATTTTGAACTTTTTCTGTTGGGTGAGCCACAATTAATACAAGGAAACAGAAGGTCTTCTATATTATTCTGGCTGTTCATACAATAAAATTACACCTTCACCAATATTTTAAATATCTATCTATTATACATCAATCTGAAAAATATTCAAGAACCGATTGCGTTTTTTTATGACGGGAGATTTACTGTGGAGGGCATAAATAATACGTATTTCCTCTCGTGACACGTTACGATTTTCATATATAGTGTATTTCATAACTTATTAGAATTTAAGTCGTCGTGACGCGTCACGGGTTTAATCCCTGCGCATCACGATTACGCTTTACGCATTACGAGGTCATTATTTATGGATAGTTATGAAACTAAGTACCGCTACAGGTAAATTAGTAACCATTTATCAGCTTCTGCCTGACAGGCTCTTACGAAGAAAAATAATCTGCCTTATTTAATTTGTTTTACAGACAATAAATTAGCCCTTATTTAATTTTTAATTCTATATAAAAAACTAATTTT